>NZ_BAAAGU010000045.1:0-66086 GCF_039524635.1 Streptomyces thermocarboxydovorans
CGAACCCAGAAGGCCCTCACCCGTTCAAGCACCCAGCACGCGTGTCACCAACGTCCCGGGACAGCACACCTAGGGCCACCTGGGCCCGAGTTCTCAAGCCCCGGGCCGGAGTTCGGCGATGAAGGCGGACCAAGCGGGCGCGGGAACGGTCAGCCGGGGGCCTTCGGGGTTCTTCGAGTCGCGGATGTGTATGCGGGCGGTGAAAGCAACTTCCACGCAGGCGCCGCCCTCGTCATCGCTGTAGCTGGACCTGATCCAGTGCTTGGCTTCACTCATCAGTCTTCGCCAATCCTTTGATGAAGTCGGCAGACTCGGCAGGGCTGAGCGCCAGTGCACGAATCATGCTCAAGCGCTCCGTCACCTTACTGACGATCGCGGGATCGGCCGAGAGTTCACTCGCGAACTGGCCCTCAGTGAAAGCGAAGCGCTCATGGTCGCGCGTTTCCAGCAGCACCATGGGCCCCATGAGAGCGCCGGGGAACGTCGCCCTGTCGAACGGCAGCACCTGAAGGTGGACGTTCGGCAGCTGGGATTCCGCAAGCAGGCGGTCCAGTTGGGCAGCGTCCACGAGGGGGCTGCGCAGCACGGCCTCGTAGAGCACGAAGCACAGGCCGACCGGGGGTGTGCGCGCGGCGATGGCCGCCTGCCGCTCCAGGCGCCCCTCGATCCGGCTGGCGATCGTCTCCTTGTCCAGCGGCGGGAATCGGTTCCCCGAGTGCAATTCACCGGCCAGGATGGGTTCCCCTAACCGGTCACCAACTCCACATCACCGGCGTGCACTTCGATGCCGTACGGATCGCGGGCCGGCGCGGGGAGGTGGTCGCCGATCAGCTCATCGAGGTGCGCGACGACGACGCCGGGCCGGTCGTGTGCGAGGCGGCGCGCGGACGGTGGGTGTACTTCCTGCTGCCGCCCGGGACCGTGCACCGCTACGACTGGCCCCCGGGCGTGCAGCAGTTCGGCGGCCGGGGTGAGCGTGCCGTCACCTACCTCGGGGTGCCGGCCCTGGACGGCAACACCTGGCCGCTGCGCTGGTACAGCATCCCGACCCGGACCGCCCCGCACGTCCCGCCGGAGGCACTGGCACGGGTGCTGGGCGTCAGCGGGCTGCGATGAACGCCAGTTGACGAGTCGGCCTTGCGGCCGCAGGCGTCACTGCACCGGGCGCATGCCCAGAGGCTCGCCGATCTCGCGGGCCATGACCCTGCCCGCCTCGAACTCCAGGGTGTCGTCGCCCACGTCCTGGTCGGTGTCCAGGCCGTCGAGTTCGGCGAGGGGCTGGTTCAGGCGGACGTGGGCCACCACCGACTGCAGGGCGCGCAGGGTCGCGGAGGCGGTGCTGCCCCAGTTGGAGAAGTAGGAGAACTGCCACCACCACAGGGCCTCGGTGGTGCGGCCGGCGCGGTAGTGGGCCATGCCGTGGCGCAGGTCGGTGATGACGTCGGCCAGGTCGTCGGAGATGCGGGCCGGGACCGGCTTCTTGCGGGGCTCGTAGGGGTCGAAGACCTCGGAGTAGACGTCGACCGGCTCCAGCATGCGGGCCAGGTTCTCGCGGAGTTCGTCCACGTCGGGCTCCGGGCCCGGGTCGGGCTCGTAGCGCTCGTCGGGGACGAAGTCCTCGTGCGCCCCCAGCCGGCCGCCGGCGAGGAGGAGCTGGGAGACCTCCAGCAGGAGGAAGGGGACGGCCGAGTCCGGCTCGTCGCCCTTCGCCACCTCCGTGACGGCGACCAGGAAGCTCTCGATCTGATCCGCGATCTGGACCGCGAAGTCGTCCGGGTTCTGGTCCGTCGCGTGCAGCGTGGCATCAGACATCTAGGAGTCGTCTCCCCTCGAAGGCACGGCCGAGGGTGACCTCGTCCGCGTATTCCAGGTCGCCACCCACCGGGAGGCCGCTGGCCAGGCGGGTGACCTTCAGGCCCATGGGCTTGATCATGCGGGCGAGGTAGGTGGCCGTGGCCTCGCCCTCCAGATTCGGGTCCGTGGCCAGGATCAGCTCGTTGACCGTGCCGTCGGCCAGCCGTGCCAGAAGCTCGCGGATCCGCAGGTCGTCGGGGCCCACTCCGTCGATGGGGCTGATCGCGCCGCCGAGGACGTGGTAGCGGCCCCGGAACTCACGGGTGCGCTCGATCGCCACGACGTCCTTCGGCTCCTCCACGACACAGATGACGGCCGGGTCGCGGCGGGCGTCGCGGCAGATGCCGCACTGCTCCTGCTGCGCCACGTTCCCGCAGACCGCGCAGAAGCGGACCTTGGCCTTCACTTCCATGAGCGCGTGCGCGAGGCGCCGTACGTCGGCCGGCTCCGCCTGAAGGATGTGGAAGGCGATCCGCTGGGCGCTCTTCGGACCGACGCCGGGCAGCCGCCCGAGCTCGTCGATGAGGTCCTGCACCACGCCTTCGTACAACGGACTGCCGTCCTTCCTGGGGTTCCTTCACTACGTACGGTAGAGGGCTCGGCCGATCTGAGAAAGGCAGAGCGACTCAGAACGGCAGACCGGGGATGCCGCCCCCGCCCAGGCCCTGGGCGAGCGGGCCGAGCTTCTGCTGCTGCAGCTCCTGGGCGTTCTCGTTGGCCGCGTGGACCGCCGCGACGACCAGGTCGGCGAGGGTCTCGGTGTCCTCCGGGTCCACCGCCTTCGGGTCGATCCTCAGCGCGCGCAGCTCTCCCGAGCCGGTGACGGTGGCCTTCACCAGGCCGCCGCCGGCCTGCCCCTCGACCTCCGTGTCGGCCAGTTCCTCCTGCGCCTTGGCCAGGTCCTGCTGCATCTTCTGGGCCTGCTGGAGCAACTGCTGCATGTTGGGCTGGCCACCACCGGGGATCACGATCAGCTCCCATCGTCACCGCGTTGTCGGGCGTTTTTCCCGTTCGGCACGAGCCTACGTGGTCGGAGCGGCCGTCGCCCCAGCACTCTTTCGAGTGAGCCGCGCCGGGACCCTATACCTGATCAAGGCCCTCGTACGGGCGGAAAAGCGGCCGAAACACCGGCGCGCCCACCCCTTTGGGCGGTATCAAGGGTCCGCCACATCGGCACCGGGCGTCATCGGCCGGGTGCGCGGGGTGAACGGTACGTGCCGGCCGGGGGCGGTCGGGGAGCAGGCGGATCGGTCGGGGTCAGTCACGTAGTCGCGGTCAGTAGGGAGTACCGGGTGGGTCAGCCGGAGATGCAGCCCGAGGGTCGGCCTCAGAACGGGCGGGGCGAGCTGCGCGGCGAGGGGGCGGCCTGGCTGCGGCCGGGACAGGCGGGGCCGGGGGACCTCGGCGGCCGGGTCTTCCCGCTCGGTGACTGGGGCGAGCCCGCGGCCCGGCTGGACGAGCTGTACCGGTGGGTGGAGCGGGGCGCGCTGGAGACGGCCGCCTGGTATCTCGCCGACCGGGTCTGGAAACGCCGGTGTGCCCGGGCGCTGCGCGGCGGCGCGGCGGCGGGCGCGGTGACCGGGGCGGCGCTGCCGCTGCTGGATCTGGCCGGGGCGGTGAGCGGGGTCGCGCCCTGGGGGTATCTGTCGCTGCTGCTGGGTGTGGCGTGCGTGGCCGGGGACCGGTTCTTCGGGGTGACGTCCGGCTGGATGCGGGACGTGGCCACCGCGCAGGCGGTGCAGCGGCGGTTGCAGGCGCTGCAGTTCGACTGGGCGTCGGAGTGCGTCCGGGAGGTGCTGGGCCCCGCGGAGGGCACGGCCAGCGAGGCGGCGGAGCGGTGCCTGAATGTGCTGCGCCGCTTCTCGGAGGACATCACGGAGCTGGTGCGGGTCGAGACGGCGGACTGGATGGTGGAGTTCCGCACCGGGAGCGCGCCGATGAGCGTGCACACGGCGGTGGCGAGCGGCGGCCGGCAGGAACAGGGCGCGTCACCCAACGGGCGGGTCCCCTCGCCTCCGGGGCAGCCTCGCCCGAACATGCCGCGCCAGCGGCCCCCAGAGCCCAGGTAGGAGCCAGGGTCAGTCCCGCTTGAAGGTCAGCTCGCCCCCGCTGTGGACGCGGCGGAGCGAGCCGTCCGGGAGCAGGGTGATCTCGCTGGCGGAGCCCGGTGTGCAGGCGCTGCTGGGCCGGCCGGCGGTGACCGTGGACGGGCCGAGCCGCAGCCGGTCGTCGGAGGCGGAGGTCAGGTCGGCCTCGAAGACGCAGTGGTAGGTGCCGCTGCCGGTGGGGCCGTCCGCGACGAGGGAGAGCACCGTGTCGCCGGTCTCGCCCTGCTGGAGGGTCAGCCGGCGGGAGTGCTCCCCCATCGCATTGGTGAACGAGGTGGACCAGCTGCCCAGGTAGGCGGTGGGGATCGCCCCGTCGGACGGCGGCGACGTGGTGGCCGGCCGGGACGGCTGCCTGGCATCGCCCGACGGGCCGGTGGTCTCGGTGGTCCCGGGTGCGGTGGCGGCCGTCGAGGGCGGCGGATGGTCGGCCTGGTCCTTGTCGCCGCCGCTCATCAGCGCGTACACCGTGCCGCCCGCCGCGACCGCGACGACCAGGGCGATCAGCACGAGCAGCGCGGTGGAGGACCGCGGGTCCCGCCGGGGGTCCTGCCCGCCGGGTGCCCCGTAGTAGGGCGGTGGGCCGTACGGCGGGGTGGCGCCGCTCGGGTAACCGCCGTACGGATAGCCGTAGGCGGCGGGCTGGGGGTGCTGCTGCGGGTGGCCGGGGGTACCCGGGGCCGGGCCCGGGGGCGGCGTGGTGCCGCCCGGACCGCCGACGACCACGGTGGGCAGGTGGTTCACCGGGCCCCCGCTGCCCGGCTCACCGGGAGGCGGCGGGGCGGAGTCGTCGTCCGCGGGGGCGTGTTCGGGCGTCGCGGCGGGAGCGGCGCCGGAGGAGGACGCGGCGGGACCGCTTCGGGCAGCCCCCTCGGGTGACGAACCGGCCGGGGTCCCGGACACGGCGGTGGGCGTCGGCCCGCCCGGGGCCGCCTGAGCCGCCGGTGCCTCGGGGTCCTCCGTGTCCAGCAACTGCACCGCGTGGCGGCCCAGTTGGGCGACCAGGGCGCTCGGGAGCCACGGGTCGCGGGAGCGGCCGTCGGCGACCGTGTCCTCCGCCCCGCTCCGCCGCAGGATCTCGTCCAGTCCGGGACGCGCGTCCGGGTCCTTCTTCAGGCAGTCGCTGATGAGGTCCCGCAGCGCCTCGGGCACCGGCTCGAGGTCCGGCTCCTCCTGCGCGATACGGAACATCAGCGCGTGCACCCCGCTGTTGGCGGTGCCGAAGGGCAGCTTGCCGGTGGCGGCGTAGGCGAGGACCGAGCCCAGGCAGAACACGTCGCAGGCCGGGGTGATGCGGTCGCCGCGCACCTGCTCGGGCGCCATGAAGCCGGGCGAGCCGACCAGCGCCCCGGTGCGGGTGAGCCCGCCGTCGGTCACCGTCTGCAGGGCCCGCGCGATCCCGAAGTCGATCACCCGCGGGCCGTCGATGGTGACCAGCACATTGGACGGCTTGAGGTCCCGGTGGACCATCCCTGCCGCGTGAATGTCCTTCAGCGCGTGCGCCAGACCGGCCGCGAGGATGCGCACCGACCGCTCCGGCAGCGCCCCGTGGTCGTGGCCGACGACCTGCTGCAGGCTGGGCCCCGCGACATACCCGGTGGCCACCCACGGCACCGGAGCCTCGGTGTCCGCGTCCAGCACGGGCGCCGTCCAGTGGCCGCCGACCTGCCGGGCCGCCTGCACCTCCTGCCGGAAGCGCGCGCGGAACTCCTCCTGCCGGGCCAGCTCCTCCCGGACGAGCTTCACGGCGACCGTGCGGCCCCGCTCGGAACGGGCCAGATAGACGTGCCCCATCCCCCCGGCCCCGAGCCGCGCGAGCAGCCGGTACGCCCCGATTTGCTGCGGATCCCCGGGCCCGAGCTTCTCCATCGCTGCGCCGCCTTCCCCCCAAGTGAGCAACAAGCCGAGGATAGTGCCGGGCCGGGGCGGGGTGAGCTGGGCTATCTCTACGGTTCCGTAACAGGCCCGTCCAGGCGGTCGAGGACCTCGGACAGGCGTTCCAAGGCCGCCACCGCACCGGCCAGTTCAGCCTCCCCGTACGCCCGCGCCAGCCGCTCGGCGAAGGCCGCGTGCCCGGGGTCGATGCGGGCGATCGCGGCCCGCCCCTCCTCCGTGGGCGCGAGGAGTTTGGCGCGGCGGTGGGCCGGGTTGGGGCGGTACTCGGCGAGGCCCTGCCCGACCAGCAGGTCGGCGATGCGCTGGACGCTCTGCCGGGTGATGCCCATGACGCGGGCGATGCCCGCCACCGGCAGCGGCTCGGTGAGGACCGCGCCGAGCACCTGCCAGCGGGCGGCGGTGAGGCCGGCGGGCCGGGCCAGTTCCTCGGCCAGCTGCAGGAACTGGCCGTTGAGCCGGAAGACACCGAGCGCGGCGCGGCTGAGCAGCTCCTGCCGCGCCCTGCCGCCTGCGTTGTCCGGGGTCGTTGTGCTCACTGCGCCGCCGCCTGCAACTCGGCGTACGCGGCCGCGTCCGAGTCGTGGAACAGCCGGTACCAGGCGTCGATCACCTTCTCGTCGTAGGCGCCGAGCAGCCGGAAGATCTCCCGCGCGAAGGCGACGGGCTCGGTGGGCCCGGCGGTGATCAGCCCGCGGTCGGTGACGGCGTCGGTGCCGGCGTACCGCGCCCCGCCCGCGTATCCGGTGGCCGCGAGGTAAGGCAGGGCGGCGCTGGTGTGCGCCCGGTCGTCCAGCAGGCCCTCGCGGGCCAGCCCGGCGGTGGCGCCGCAGATCGCGGCGACGGGCACCCCGGCGTCGAGGAAGGCGCGGGCGGCCCGGGCGAAGGGGGCGAGCGAGTCGCCCTCGTCCCACAGGCGGGCGCCGGTGAGGATCAGCAGCGAGCTGTCCTCGGGGTGCAGCGCGTCGAGCGCCAGGTCGGGGACGATGCGCAGTCCGCCCATGGTGGTGACGGGCTCCGTGGCGGGTCCGACGGTACGGGTCCCGAACCCGGCCTGCGTGAGATGGGCGGTGGTGTGACCGGTCTCCCAGTCGGCGAAGGTGTCGTAGAGGGCGAGGTGGACGGGTTTGCGGGTCATGACCGCTCCCTGGGCTCGGGGGGGATGGGTGACACCTGCTTCTGGTCCTGCTTTCGATGAGAGGATCAGATGACAAGATTCTGTCATTTCGACAGCATGCTGTCAATAGCCTTCGGAGGTCGTGGGCTCATGGCCGCCCCTGCTGTCGACAACTTGTCGCGGAAACCTCGCGACCGCAGACAGGCCGCCGATGTCGCCGCCGCCCGCGTGCCCCCTACCCTCGGCGTATGACCCCTCAGACCCCTCAGCCGAACCCCGAGGCCGGCGCCGCTGTGAAGGCCGCCGACCGTGCGCACGTCTTCCACTCCTGGTCCGCGCAGGAGCTCATCGACCCGCTCGCCGTCGCCGGAGCGGAGGGGTCGTACTTCTGGGACTACGACGGGCGCCGCTACCTCGACTTCACCAGTGGTCTCGTCTACACGAACGTCGGCTACCAGCACCCCAAGGTCGTCGCCGCGATCCAGGAGCAGGCGGCGAGGATGACGACCTTCGCGCCGGCGTTCGCCGTCGAGGCCCGCTCGGAGGCGGCCCGGCTCATAGCCGAGCGCACCCCCGGCGACCTGGACAAGATCTTCTTCACCAACGGCGGCGCCGACGCCAATGAGCACGCGGTGCGCATGGCCCGCCTGCACACGGGCCGCCCCAAGGTGCTCTCCGCGTACCGCTCGTACCACGGCGGCACCCAGCAGGCGATCAACCTCACCGGCGACCCGCGCCGCTGGGCCTCCGACACCGCCTCGCAGGGCGTGGTGCACTTCTGGGCGCCCTTCCTGTACCGCTCGCGCTTCTACGCCGAGACCGAGGAGCAGGAGTGCGCCCGGGCGCTGGAGCACCTGGAGACGACGATCGCCTTCGAGGGGCCGTCGACCATCGCCGCGATCCTGCTGGAGACCATCCCCGGCACGGCCGGGATCATGGTGCCGCCCGCCGGTTACCTCGCGGGCGTGCGGGAGCTGTGCGACAAGTACGGGATCGTGCTGATCCTGGACGAGGTCATGGCCGGGTTCGGGCGGACCGGCAAGTGGTTCGCGGCGGACCTGTACGACGTGGTCCCCGACCTGATGACCTTCGCCAAGGGTGTGAACTCCGGCTATGTGCCGCTGGGCGGCGTCGCCATCTCCGGCGCGATCGCGGAGACCTTCGGCAAGCGCCCCTACCCGGGCGGTCTGACCTACTCCGGCCACCCGCTGGCCTGCGCCGCCGCCGTCGCGACGATCAACGCGATGGAGGAGGAGGGCATCGTCGAGAACGCGGCCCGGCTCGGTGAGACCGTCCTCGGTCCCGGACTGCGCGAGCTGGCCGAGCGCCACCCGAGCGTCGGCGATGTGCGCGGCGTCGGCATGTTCTGGGCGGTGGAGCTGGTCCGCAACCGCGAGACCCGCGAGCCGCTGGTGCCGTACAACGCGGCCGGCGAGGCCAACGCCCCGATGGCGGCGTTCGCGGCCGCCGCGAAGGAGGGCGGTCTGTGGCCCTTCGTGAACATGAACCGCACCCATGTGGTGCCGCCGTGCACGGTGAGCGAGGCGGAGCTGAAGGAGGGCCTGGCGGTGCTGGACGCGGCACTGTCGGTGGCCGACCAGCACGTGGAGTAGCGGCACCGGGCGGGGCATGGGGCGTGCCCTGCCCCAACGCGTAAGGTGACGTGCTCGTAAGGACCGTGGACCGGGGCCCGCGCGGGCGGCCGTGTGCGCCGCGGGCCGCCGGACCGGCCTGCGGGCCCTAAGGTCCCCACGAGCACGTCACCGGCTTCGCGACGAGGGAGACGCCCGACCATGCCCAGCGGCCATGTCGCCGTGACCCGCAGCACCCTGCGGCAGCAGATCGCCGACGCACTGCGCGACGAGGTGCTGGCCGGGCGGCTGCAACCGGGGCAGGAGTTCACGGTCAAGGAGATCGCCGACCAGTACGGCGTCTCCGCGACCCCCGTGCGGGAGGCGCTGGTCGACCTCTCGGCGCAGGGCCTGCTCGACGCCGACCACCATCGCGGCTTCCGGGTGCACGAGTACTCCGCGGCCGACTTCCGCGGCATGATCGAGGCGCGGAGCCTGGTCACCGACGGCATGTTCGCCGCGCTGGAAGAGGGCCGCCTCACCCACCTCGCGCCCGAGGAACCCCGGATCGCCGCCGCCCTCGCCGGGGTCCGGCGGCGCGGTGAGGAGGCCCAGCGGGCGGCCCTCGCCGGGGACCTCACCGTGCTCATCGGCTACGACCTGCGCTTCTGGCGCGAGCTCGGGTCGCTGTTCGGCAACCCGTACCTCAGCGACTTCCTGCACCGGCTGCGGGTGCAGACCTGGGTGTGCGTGGTGCAGCAGCTGCGGCGGATGCCCGACCTGCGGGGCCGGCTGTGGTCCGACCACACCGCCCTGGTCGACGCTCTGTCGCGCGGCGACATCAAGGCCGCCCGCGCGATCGTCGAGTCGTACAACGCCCACGGACTGGCGCTGGTCGACCGCCTCCAGGACGGCTGAGCCCGCGGTCGCCCTCCCCCGCTGCGTCGCCCGCCCCCGTACGGGTATGGGACCTGCACGAAGACGAAAGCGCAGTGCTCGCCGTACTCTTCCTTGACGACTTCCCCGATCCTCCCGACGACCGACGGCCCTGGTGCCGTGTGAGGAGCCCTCTTTGGCCTGTGACCTGTGGCTGGTGCCCCTCGTGGACGTGTTGTGCCACACTCCCGGCAATCCGTTCGCCGAGGAACTCGCGCAGTACAACTCGGTGCTCGCCGCTGCGAGCCTGCCACCGGTGCCGGTGTACCAGTACATGCCGGGGCTTTCCGGGGAGGTCGCCCCGGTCGCGGGATTCGACTACGACGCGCTGCACTTCCTGCGCCGCGCCTATCTGCTCCAGGTGTGCGGCCTTCCGGTGACCCCGGTGGACGAACTCGGCGGTGACTACGAGCAGCTGCTGGAGATGTTCGACGCCACGGCCCAGCAGTCCCACCTTGTCTGGCACTACGACCACGCGGGCGCGTACGTCCCCCTCGACTTCCCGACCCCGCTGTCCAGCGACGAACTCCTCGCCGGCGGCGGCCCGCTGGGCTCCTCCCAGGCGCTCCTGCGGGAGCTGGAGCTCGTCGCCCCCACCCTCGGCATCGACCCGGCCAACCCCCCGGCCGCGCCCGTACCCCCGCGTGCCCCCACCGAGCTGGAGGAGCCGGCCCTGCCCGCCCCGTACGACCCCAGCCCCTTCGCCCGCGAGCGCCACGTCTGGCTGGGCCTGCACGCGGCGGCGACACGGAGTCTGGCGCAGGGGTCGATGATCGTGTTCAGCTGATCCGCGGTGTCCCGGGGCGGAGGATCACCGCTCCAGCTGCGCGAGTCCCTTCTGCATGTCGTCGAAGTTCATCACCGGCGTGTAGCTGATCTCCGCGCCGAGCTGCAGGAAGAACGGGTCGGCTATCACCGGCATCTGCGAGCTGTCCTGCATGTCGAAGACCAGAATGGCGGTGCGCTTGCCGTGGTCCGCCGTGAAATAGGCCGCCTCGGGCTTGACCTGTTCCAGCGTTTCACCGATCAGTTTCGGCAGTGTGCCGTTCCTGATGGCCTCGTTCGCCTTCTCCGTGTCCATGGAAGCCTTGAGCATCACGCGCATCGCACTCACCTTCTCCGGTCGACGCACGTGGGGTACACCCTCAGGCTATGCCCGCTGCACAGCAGCCGTCGACGGTGCCCGGGAATCCCCTATCCGCTGATGCCGACGCCGACGCAGCGGACGACGTACGCCCCGAACAGTGCGAGAAGCAGCCCTGAGAACCGGGTCCACCGGGGCAGGGGGCTGCGCCGGTGGGCGGTGTGCATGCGCCTCAGCTCCATGACGGTGGAGAGCATGCCGAGCGCGGCGATCGCGGTGAACACCCAGAACAGCATGGGCCGTTCGTCCAAGGACGTCTTCTGCACGCCGGCGTTGCCGGTGACGAGCGACAGATACGGAACGATGTACTGAACGGGGCTGAACCCCGGCGCCTCCTGCTGCTCCGGGCCGTCGGTGTGATCCATCGGGGCTGTCGTCTCCCTGGTGTAGCGGCAGCCGGCGGCCTCCGCGGCCGAGGACATGCCGGCGGCCTCCGCGGCCGAGGTCCTGCCGAGGGGAGGCACCCTGCGCGGAGTGCCTCCCGTTGCGGCGCAGCGTGCGGTCAGAAGCGGCTGACCATGCCCGGGATGCCCCTGGGCGCCGGGATCGGCAGCACGTTGAAGCCGTTCTGCTGGGACGCGCCGGCCTTGCAGGTCACGTCCTTGGACGGCAGCTTGCCGGTGGTGAGGTAGGCGGTGGCCGTCTTGTCGGCGCAGGACTTGGTGCCGTAGATGCCGTGGCCGACGCCCCCGCGGACGGTGACCATCCTGGCGCCCTTCATCGCCCGGCGCAGGCCCTGGCCGCTGGTGAGGGGCGTCTGCGGGTCCCACTCGTTCTGCAGGATCAGCGCGCGCACCTTGTTGTCGATCCTGGTGGCGGGCTCACTGCCGTTCCTCTTCCAGAACGCGCAGGGCTTGATGTTGGAGCCGAAGTCCCCGTACAGCGGGTAGGTGACCTTGTCGCGGACGGCGTCGGCCCGGTACCGCTCCGGATCGCGCGGCCAGTTGCGGATGTCGGCGCAGACCACGGTCCAGAAGGCGGCGTCGCCGTTGTCGGCGGGCACCTTGCCGAAGGCCGGGGGTGCCGGGGTGGGCGTCCTGAGCTTGGGGCCGCCGGACGTGGCCTTCCTGGACTTCTTGGCGGCGGCCTTCTTCAGCTCCACGACGGCTTCCGCGGCGTCCTGCACACTGAAGAACGCCGGACGCAGACCGACGCGGATGTCGTCGCCGGTCAGCTTGGTGCCGTCGATGACGATCGGCTTGCGGTCGGCCTGGGCGACCAGGTCGTAGAAGGTCTTGCGCACCGCGGCCGGGGTCTTGCCCAGCTTGTAGGTGGCGTCGCGGCGGGCCGTCCACTCGGTCCACCGGGTGAAGGCGGGCTCGGCTCCCTCGGCCCACACCTGGATCATGCCGCGCCACACCCGGGCCGGGTCGACCGCGCTGTCCAGCACGAAGCGGTCGGTGCGCTCGGGGAACATCTGCGTGTAGACGGCGCCGAGGTAGGTGCCGTACGAGTAGCCCAGATAGGAGATCTTCTTCTCGCCGAGCACGGCACGGATCACGTCCATGTCCCGCGCGGTGTTGCGGGTGGTGATGTGGCTCAGCCTGTCGCCCTGCTTCTTGTTGCACTTGTCGGCGAAGGTCCGGGCCCACCTCACGTCCTCGGCGAACGTCGCGGCCTTGTAGGGCCGTTCCCAGTCCCGTTCCTTCTCCGTGAGCCCGCATCCGACCGGGGAGCTCTGGCCGACGCCCCGCGGGTCGAAGCCGACCAGGTCGTACTTGCTCTTCACGGACTTGGGCAGCTCGTTCACCAGGTACTGCGGCATGTCGACGCCGGGGCCGCCCGGACCGCCGGGGTTGAGCAGGAGCACACCGCGGCGCTGTTTCTTGGTGCTGGTCCTGTACCTCGATATCGCGAGGTCCAGCTTCTTGCCGCCCGGCTTGCGGTAGTCGAGCGGCACCTTGATCGTCGCGCACTGGAGGGCGGCGGGTGCCGACTTGTCGCAGCGGTGCCAGGAGACCTTCTGCCTGAGGTACGGGCCGAGCTGGTTCTCCGCCGCGGACGCCGTGGCGGGCGCCAGCGCGGGCACCAATGTGGCGACGGTACCCACCGCCGCCAGGAGGGCTATTCGACTTCTTCTCACGAGGATGGGGCCCTTGATCGATCGACTACGGACCCATCCACCCTTTCGTGCAAGGAAGTTGAAGTAATCCCTCCTCGGTCCCGATTTCCTCCCACCCCAGAAGGACGGGCTGCCGTGACAGATGGGTCTTGAGTCGCACAACCGGAAACGCAGTTCCGTCATCTTCCCCAGAGGCCGCCTGAGGGACACTCAGTTGGCCCCGCACAGAGGCCGGATGCTCGTTTCCGGTGAGCTGTCGGCCCCCATCCGGAAGACCTATGTCAGGAACGCCGACGCGCGTCCCCGCTCATGTTTCGCGGCGCTGGTGCCGGTGGGAGCCTGTCCGTTCGAGAAGATCAAGCATCTCGGCGGGGCCGCCGGGGCGTGAACGCGGGACGGGGGCGCAACAGCGGACGGCCGGTACGGGGATTCCGTACCGGCCGTCCGTCGTCTCAGGGACCTCGTAGGCGGGTCCGGGAGTCTTACGAGAGGCTCAGAGGAACGAGTTGATCTCGATGGTCTCGTCGCGGCCCGGGCCGACGCCGATCGCGGAGATCGGGGCGCCGGACATCTCCTCCAGCGCCTTGACGTAGTTCTGCGCGTTCTTCGGCAGGTCGGAGAAGGTCTTGGCCTTGCTGATGTCCTCGCTCCAGCCCGGCAGCATCTCGTAGACCGGCTTCGCGTGGTGGAAGTCGGTCTGCGAGTACGGCAGCTCCTCGACGCGCTTGCCGTCGATCTCGTAGGCCACGCAGACCGGGATCTGCTCCCAGCCGGTGAGGACGTCCAGCTTGGTGAGGAAGAAGTCGGTCAGACCGTTCACCCGGGCCGCGTAGCGGGCGATCACCGCGTCGAACCAGCCGCAGCGGCGGTCCCGGCCGGTGGTCACGCCCCGCTCGCCGCCGATGCGGCGCAGCGCCTCGCCGTCCTCGTCGAACAGCTCGGTCGGGAACGGGCCGGCGCCGACGCGCGTGGTGTACGCCTTCAGGATGCCGATGACGCGGCTGATCTTCGTCGGACCCACACCGGTACCCGTGCAGGCGCCGCCCGCGGTCGGGTTGGAGGAGGTGACGAACGGGTACGTGCCGTGGTCGATGTCCAGCAGCGTGCCCTGGCCGCCCTCGAAGAGGACCACCTTGTCCTGCTCCAGCGCCTGGTTCAGGATCAGCACCGTGTCGGCGACGTACGGGCGCAGCTTCTCCGCGTAGCCCAGCAGCTCCTCGACCACCTGGTCGGCGGCGATGGCGCGGCGGTTGTAGAGCTTGGTGAGGATCTGGTTCTTGACGTCGAGGGCCGCCTCGACCTTCTGCGTCAGGATCGACTCGTCGTACAGGTCCTGCACCCGGATGCCCACGCGGTTGATCTTGTCGGCGTAGGTCGGGCCGATGCCGCGGCCGGTGGTGCCGATCTTCCGCTTGCCGAGGAAGCGCTCGGTGACCTTGTCCACTGTGACGTTGTACGGCGTGATGATGTGCGCGTTGCCGCTGATCAGCAGCTTGGACGTGTCGACGCCGCGCTCGTTCAGTCCGCTCAGCTCGGAGAGCAGGACCGAGGGGTCGACGACGACACCGTTGCCGATGACCGGCGTGCAGCCGGGTGACAGGATCCCGGAAGGGAGCAGGTGCAGGGCGTACTTCTGATCGCCCACCACCACCGTGTGGCCGGCGTTGTTGCCGCCCTGGTAGCGCACCACGTAATCGACGGATCCGCCGAGCAGGTCCGTCGCCTTTCCCTTGCCTTCGTCACCCCACTGAGCACCGAGCAGCACAAGTGCGGGCACGCGCGTACACCCCTTCCGGGCGGGGCATGTCCATGGTCGAGGGCGTACGCGGAGGATCACCGCCGCGTGCACCGCGACCGTCGTTGGCCGCCAACCGTCGGACCGGATGCCCCGGAATAGACGAAGCCCCTGACGCGACAGCGCAGCGCAAGGGGCTCTTGCACAAAGATGCTACCCGAGGAAGCGAGGCATGGCCGAGGTGGCGACATCCGCGACACATTCCGCGACGTCCTGGTCCGCTCCCGAACAGCTGCTGGTGGTCGTCGATCCGGTCGCCCGGCGCACCGACGGAGAGTCCGTGAGGATCGCGAAAGACGTGCTCAGCGCGGGTGCGGCCGGCACCAAGGTGTGTCTGCCGGACGGTCCGGAGGAGTTCGCCCGTGCGCTGCGGCGGCGCGGCTCGCGGCGGCCGGTGCTGGTCGGCGACGACCGGGCCCTGGTGCGGGCGGTGAGCCTGCTGCACCGGCAGCGCGAGCTGGCGGCGTGCGTGCTGTCGCTGGTGCCGGTGGGCGGCGCGCTGTGCCTCGCCCGGTCGCTGGGCGTGCCGACCAGTGCGGTGGCGGCGGCGCGGGCCGTGCTGGACGGGGTCGAGCGCCGGATGGACCTGCTGGTGGACGACAGCGACGGGGTGGTGCTGGGCACGCTGCGGATCCCGCCACTGGGTGCGGGGCTCGGGCGGGAGGAGTCCGGGGCGGGCCGCCCCTGGCTGCGGACCTGCCAGTCACTGGTGCGCACCCTGGTCCCCGCCCGGCCGTCCCGCCTGGTCGCCGCCGTGCCCGATGCGGGGCCGTCGCAGCTGCGGGTGGAGGTCGACGGCGAGATGCTGGTCGATCTGCACCAGCCGGTGGACTCCGTCCAGGTGAGCCCGGCGCCCCCGGGCCGGGCCCGCGTCGAGGTCCGCCCGGCCGGATCCTCGGCGCTACTGGCGGAGGGCTGCACGGTGACGGTGTCCGGCGCCCACTTCCGCTACCGCGCGGACGCGGTGATCTCCGGTCCCGTCCGCACCCGGACGTGGGAGGTGAGGGAAGGAGCCTGGGGGCTGACGGTGCCGGCGGGGTAGCCGACGAGGGTGGCCGGTGAGGTGTTCGGTGGGGTGTTCGGTGGGGTGGCGGGTTGTCAGGGGGCCTGGAAGCCGGTGGTGTCGAGCAGGAAGTCGAGGGGGGCAGGCATCGGCAGCTTCTCGCCGAACGGCTTGGTGAAGCGGACTTCGTAGGTGCCTTGCGGAGACGGGGACCCGTAGACGATGGCCTGCTGTTTCTGCATGTCGAGAATCAGGTACACGGGTACGCCTCCCCTGGCGTACACCCCGACCTTGTTGGTGAGGTCGTCGCTCCTGGTGGCGGGGGAGGTGAGCTCGGCGACGAAGAACAGCCCCTCACCGTCCAGGCGGTTGCTCTCCGTCTCGAAGACCCGCTCGTGCGCCACATGGATGTCCGGCCCGTAGGCACACTCGTCCCCCGGGAAGACGAAGAGGAACGGCCCTCGCTCGACCACGTGCCCCTCGGGGACATGCGGCTCCAACTGTTCACAGACCTGCCGCAGCACACGGAGGTAGGAGCCCTTGGACCACGGCGACACGACGATGCTCCCACTGACGATCTCGGCCCTGTAGCCGTCCGGCACATGCAGTTGGTCGAGAAGGTCCAGGAGCTCCTCGAAGCCACTGCGGGGCTCGGTGCCGCCTGTCGTCGGTCGCTCCGTCATGACTGTCATGATGCGCCCTCCCCTGCACGCGGACCAGCCAGCACTTACAGTAGCCGATCAGTCACTGACAGGTGCCGGATACCGGAGGTCAGGGGGCCTGGAAGCCGGTGGTGTCGAGCAGACAGTCGAACGGCGCGGGGATGCGCAGCTTCTCGCCGAACGGCCGGGTGTCGTGCGCCTCGTATCCCTTGGCGGAGGGCGTCCAGAAGACCGTGGTCTGCTCCTCCTGCATGTCCAGGAGCAGGTAGACGGGGACACCGGCCCGTCCGTAGACCTCGACCTTGTCGGTGAGGTCGTCGTCGCGGGTGCTGGAGGAGGTCAGTTCGGCCACGAGGGAGAGGGCTTCGCCGTCCAGGTGGGTGCTGGTGATCCGGCTGGCTCGCCGGTGGGCCACGTGGATGTCAGGCCCGTATGCGCGCTCCGCGCCCGGGAACACGTACAGGAAAGGGCCGTAACTGATCCGGTGCTCTGCCGGAAGGTGCGGCCGCAGCTGTTCGCACACCGACTCCATGACATCGAGGTAGTAGCCCCGGGACCACGGCGACAAGACGATGCTCCCCCTGATGATCTCGGCCTTGTAGCCGTCGGGTACGACCAGTTCGTCGAGAGTGGCCAGTAGCTCGTCGAAGCCCGGGGAGTCGTTGTCGCTTATCGTCGGTCGCTCCGCCATGACTGTCATGATGCGCCCTCCCCTGCCCGCGGACCAGCCACCACTCAGCGTAGCCGATCAGTCACGCGCGGAGGTGCCCGATCCGAATCGCTGCTCCCGGTGCACGCGCCAGCGTTCCATCATGTCCGCGACCTCCTTCTCCACGAACTCGAAGAAGGCCAGGGTCTCGGCGAGGCGGCGGCCCGCAGGGGTGGCGGGGCCGAGGCTGGTGACGCCCTCGCGCAGGGCGTCCTCCCAGCGCCGGATGATCGCCTCGCGGTTGGTGAGGGCCTCGTACCACTGGTCGCCGTGGACGCGGTAGCGCTCGCGGCGGGAGCCGGGCTCGCGCTCGCGGGAGATCATGTGGACCTGGGCGAGATAGCGCACGGCGCCGGACACCGCGGCGGGTGAGATCTTCAGCTGCTCGCCCAGTTCCGCCGAGGTCAGGGCGCCGGTGTCGGAGGCGAGCAGGGCCGCGAAGACGCGGGCGGGCATGCGCGGCAGGCCGGCCTCCACCAGCTGCGCCGCGAAGTGCTCCACGAAACGGGAGACCGCCTCCGGGTCCCGGTCGTTCGCTCTGGCCGCCGCCTGTCTCATGCCTCGTTCACTCCCCTGCTACGACTGCCGCGCCCCGCTGCGACTCCGTCCGCAACCCTATCCGCCGGTTCAGCCCCTTCTTCATCTTCACAAATTTCTGAAAGAAGCGTAAGTTCCGAAGCATGACGAAGGCCATCACCGTCTCCGGGCTGCACAAGTCGTTCGGCCGCACCCGCGCCCTCGACGGCCTCGACCTGGACGTGGAGTCCGGCGAGGTCCACGGCTTCCTCGGCCCCAACGGCTCGGGGAAATCCACCACCATCCGCATCCTGCTCGGCCTGCTGCGCGCCGACTCGGGCGCCGCCCAGGTCCTCGGGCACGACCCGTGGACGGACGCCGTGGAGATCCACCGCCGCATCGCCTACGTCCCCGGCGACGTCACGCTGTGGCGCAACCTCTCCGGCGGCGAGGTCATCGACCTCTACGGACGCCTGCGCGGCGGCCTCGACGCGCGCCGCCGCGCCGAGCTGATCGAACGCTTCGAGCTGGACCCGACGAAGAAGGGCCGGACGTACTCCAAGGGCAACCGGCAGAAGGTCGCCCTGGTCGCCGCGTTCGCCTCCGACGTCGACCTGCTGATCCTGGACGAGCCGACCTCCGGGCTCGACCCGCTGATGGAGGAGGTCTTCCAGCAATGCGTCGCCGAGGAGCGGGACCGCGGCCGGACCGTGCTGCTGTCCTCGCACATCCTCAGCGAGGTGGAGGAGCTGTGCGACCGGGTGAGCATCATCCGCAAGGGCCGCACGGTGGAGAGCGGTTCGCTGGCCGACCTGCGCCATCTCACCCGCACCAGCGTGAGCGCCGAGCTCGCCGGCCCGCCGAACGGCCTCGCCGCCCTGCCCGGCGTCCACGACCTGGAGGTGCGCGGCAACCGGGTCCGGCTCCAGGTCGACACCGACCGGCTGGACGCCGTACTGCGCTCGCTCACCGACTCGGGCGTGCGCTCACTGACGTCCACGCCGCCGACGCTGGAGGAGCTGTTCCTGCGTCACTACCAGGAGGACGTCACAGCGTCCGCCGAGGCGGTGGCCCGATGAGCACCACCCCCACCACCCCGTCCGCCCTCTCCGCCTTCGCGGTACGTCCCGCCGCCGCGCGGCAGCTCGCCGGCACCGGCACCCTGCTCCGCTTCGCCCTCCGCCGCGACCGCCTGCTGATCCCCCTCTGGGTCGCGGTGAACGCCCTCATGGTGCTGTCCATGCCCGGCACCCTGGACGGCCTGTACGGCACGCCGGCCGAACGCGCCGATCTGGTCCGGCAGATGGGGACCAACTCCTCCCTGCGTGCGATGGTCGGCCCCGTCTTCGGCGACTCCCTCGGCGCGCTCACCGCCTGGCGGGTCGGCGTCTACGCGGCCGCCCTCGCCGCCGTGATGAGCCTGCTGATCGTCGTACGGCACACCCGTGACGAGGAGGAGAGCGGCCGTCAGGAACTGGTGGCGTCCGGCACGGTCGGCCGCCGGGCCCCGCTGACGGCGGCCCTCCTCACGGCGGCCGTCGCCAACGCCGCACTGGCCCTGCTGCTCGCTGCCGGCCTGTCCGGCCAGGGAGCCGCGGGCGCGATCGCCTTCGCCCTCGGCGTCGCGGGCACCGGCATGCTCTTCGCCACGGCCGCCGCGGTCCTCGCCCAGCTCACGGAGAGCGCCCGCCTGGCCCGGGGCCTGACGGCCGGCCTGCTGGGGGCGGCCTTCGTGCTGCGCGCGGCCGGCGACTCGGCGACCACCGACGGCTCCTCCCCCCTCACCTGGCTCTCCCCGCTCGGCTGGCAGGAGAACCTCCGCCCCTTCGCCGCCGAACGCTGGTGGGTCCTGCTGCTCTTCACCGGCGCCGCCCTGCTGCAGGGCGCGCTGGCCTACGAGCTCACCGGCCGCCGCGACCTCGGCATGAGCTTCCTGCCGACCCGCCCCGGACCGGCCACCGGCCGACTGAGCACGGCCGGTGCGCTCGCCTGGCGCCTTCAGCGGGGGAGCGTCCTCGGCTGGAGCATCGGCTTCCTCCTGGCCGGGCTGGTGTACGGCGGGATGACCGAGGGCGCGGCGGATCTCGTCGGGGACAACGAGCAGGCGCGGCGGATCATCGAGCGGATGGGCGGCCAGGCGCAGGTCACGGACGCCTTCGTCGCCTCGGTGATCGGCATGCTGGGCCTGGTCGCCGCGCTCTGCATCGTCAGCTCGGTGCTCCGCCTCACGGGGGAGGAGACCTCCGGCCGGGCCGAACCGGTGCTGGCCGGCGCGGTCAGCCGGCTCCGCTGGGCCGCGGGCCACCTGGCCATCGCCTTCGGCGGCGCGGTCTGGATCATGCTGCTGGCCGGCGCCGGATACGCCCTGGCCTACGGCAAGGACACCGGCGGAGTCCTGAGCGCCTGCCTGGTCCAGGTCCCGGCGGTGTGGGTGATCGGCGGCGCGGCCGTCCTGCTGCACGGGCTGCTGCCGAGGGCGGCGGTGGGAGCGGCGTGGGGCGTGGCCGGCGCGGTCCTCCTCCTGGGCTGGGTGGGCCCGGCCCTCGACCTGCCCCAGGCCGTACTGGACCTCTCCCCCTTCGGTCACCTGCCGAAGGTGCCGGGGGCGGAGATGAGCTGGGGCCCACTGGTGGTGCTGTGCCTGATCGCGGCCGGGCTGGTGGCCGCGGGCCTCGCGGCGCTGGGTCGCCGCGACCTGACGACGTAGACGCCCCGTCAGCCGCCCCACCCCACCGGTCAATCGACCGTCTCGAAGATCAGGGAATATCAGGTCAGACCTCGACCTCCAGTCCCTCCAAGCCCCGGATCACGAAGTTCGGCTTCCGCTTCGGCTCCGCCACCGGCTTCAGACCCGGGGCCTTCTTCAGCAACGCGCCCATGGATGCCGTCAGTTCGATGCGGGCCAGGGGCGCACCGATGCAGTAATGGATTCCGGCGCTGAAGGAGATGTGCGGGTTGTCGCGGCGGGTGAGGTCGAGCTTCTCGGGGTCGGTGAAGACGGCTGGGTCGTGGTTGGCGGAGCCGAAGAGGAGGGCCAGTTCGGAGCCCCGGGGGACGACCGTGCCGTCGATCTCGATCTCGTCCAGCACCCAGCGTTCGAAGAGCTGCAGCGGGGTGTCGTAGCGCAGCAGCTCCTCGACCGCCGAGGGGACGAGGGAGTGGTCCGCGCGCAGGGCCGCCAGCTGGCCGGGGTTGCGGAACAGGGCCCACCAGCCGTTGACCGTGGCGTTCACCGTGGCCTCGTGGCCCGCGTTCAGCAGGAGCACACAGGTCGAGATCATCTCCTGCTCGGTGAGGCGGTCTTCCTCGTCGTGCGCGGCGATCAGCCCGGAGATCAGGTCGTCGCCCGGCTCCTTGCGGCGCTCGGCGATCAGCTCGCGCAGGTAGTCCGAGAACTCGATCGAGGCCCGCACCGCCTTGCGCGCCGCCTCCTCGGACGGGTTCAGCTCGTACATCCCGCAGATGTCGGCCGACCAGGGCCGCAACGGGCCCCGGTCCGCCTCCGGAATGCCCAGCATCTCGGCGATCACCGCGACCGGCAGCGGCTCGGCTACGTCCCTCAGCAGATCGCCCCCGCCCGCGGCGACCAGCCGGTCGACCAGTTCACCGGCCAGCTGCTCCACGTACGGCTTCAGCCGCTCCACCGTCCGCGGTGTGAACGCCTTCGACACCAGGCGCCGGATGCGGGTGTGGTCCGGCGGCTCCAGGTCGAGCATCCCGTGATCGTTGAGGGTGTGGAACGGCTCGTGCTCCGGCGGGGGCGGCGTGCGCCCGAACTCCTCGTGGCTGAAGCGGTGCAGATACGTCCGGCCCAGGCGGCGGTCCCGGAGCAGCGCCGAGACGTCCGCGTGGTGCGGCACCAGCCACTGGTTCGTCGGCTCGAAGTAGTGCACACGCCCCTTGGCGCGCAGCTCTGCGTAGGCGGGGTACGGGTCGGCGACGAACGCCGGGTCCCACGGATCGAAGGCTGCCATGCAGCGACGCTAGCCCGGAGGCCCCGGGACTGACCAGGGGGCCAGAGCAGAGTCTGGGCGAGCACCCTCTGCGCGCTCCCCGGCACTACTCGTCGGCGACCCAGCCGAGGTGGTCGGGCCGGGTGTGCAGACCGGGCTGCCTGCCGAGGGGCAGGGTCATGGCGGTCGTCGCCATCAGCGCGGTCTGATGCCACAGGAAGAGCGTCATCGCGGACAGATTGACCAGCGCCACCGCCGCCCAGGCAAGGGGCCGGCGCAGGGCACGGGCGAGCGGTTCGCGCAGCAGCAGCGCAAGACCGCACTGGGCGAGCCCGAAGGTGACGACGGCGAGCGTCGGCGGGTCGAGATTGGAGACGGCGGCGCCGGGGACGCGCGGAAGCGGTCGTAGGTGTCGAGGCTGGTGTCCGAGCCGGGGACGAGGACGGCTACGCGGTGCGCCGCCGTGAGGTCGCCGAACACCTCGGTGACCAGGCCGGGCCCCCGGCCGTCGAAGGCGAGCAGTTGCCGCACCGGGTGCGCGAGCCGGCGGTCGGCGGCGGCGCGGCCGCGGGCACCGTACGCGGCGGCCATCCGCGCGGCCTCGGCCGCGTTGGCGCGGTTGGCCGCGTAGATGTCGTCGAGCGTGGCCCGGGTGGGTGCGCCGACGGCCGCGGGGGCGGGAGCGGGGATGCGTGCCTCGGCCGCGGCGGAGAGAGGGAGGGCCACGGCGCCGGCGATGAGCGCGGCGAGCAGGGTGCGGCGGAGCCGGCCAGGTGCCGAGCCCCGTCGAGTGGGCCCCGGCTCGACGGCACAACGCGCCGAGTACGCCCCCCGGCTGACATACCGTCGAACCCGGTACGGGGACGGCCCCGCACCTCCCTGCGCCTGACCCGCCGCGCCCCTGGTCCTGAGCGCCCCGTACGTTCCCCGTCCCACGGTGGTCTTCCTCCCCCGGCCCGTCCGTCGGGCCCGTCAGGCAAGGAAGTTAGGGAGGCGGGCTTGTAGACCGCGTCCCACCGGAGGGCTCACCTCCGGGGTAGCTCTCAGGTACTACGGGTCTCACCACGCCAGTTGGGCGATCTCCTCCGCCACCACCGCACAGGCGTCGGCCGCCGGGTCGATCAGCGGGAAGTGGCCGACGTCCTCGAGCAGCGTCAGGCCGACCACCTCGCCCGCCTTGGCCGCCGCGACCGTGTACGCCTCGGCCACCGCCTGCGGCACGTCGATGTCGCGCCGGCCCTGCACCAGGGTGGTGGCGATGCCGGTGGGGACCAGCAGCGCGGGGTCGGCGTACGGCTGCCGCTCGGCGAACTTGCCGTCGCCGCCGAGGAACTGGCGCACCGCGCCGCCGCACACCTCCAGCTTGTCGGCGACGGCGAAGTCCGCGATGGGGGCGAGGGCGACCACACCGCGCAAGGGGGCGGGCCGGTCGGTGCGCCAGGGCGCGTCCTCGGGGAGCAGGTGGCGGGCGGCGGCCCACAGGGCGAGGTGGCCGCCCGCGGAGTGGCCGGTGAGCACGATCCGGCCCGCGTCGGCCTGCGGCAGATGCTCCCGGACCAGCGCGGGCAGCGCGTCGACGGCAGCTGCCACGTCGTCCAGGGTGTCCGGCCAGCGGCCCGCCACCGGGTCGCCCTCGCCCGCCTCCGCCGCGCCCCTGCGGTACTCGATGCCGGCCACGGCGAAGCCCCGGCGGGTGAGGAAGGCGGCGAACGGGCTGATGTGCCGCCGGTCGTACGGTGCCCGCCACGCGCCGCCGTGCAGCACGGCCACCACGGGGGCGGGCCGGCCCGCGGCGCCCTCGGCGCGCGGGACGTAGAAGTCGATCACCTGGTCCGGGTCGTCGCCGTAAGCCGCGGTGGCGTCGGGGTCGACGGGCGGATGGGAGAGGGCCGACTTCTCCTCGGCGGCGGCCCGGGCGGTGTCTGCGGCGGCGTTCGCGGCGTCCGACATGTCCCAACCTTCCAGCAATGCAATTTACTTGGTGGACCGGCGAAGAGATCGGCCGTCGAGCCGGGACGGTATCAGGCCGGGAACCCTCGCCGACATGGGGATGTCACGCTCGGTCACCCGGCGAGGGGGCTGCCTCGGCTGTCACCGCGACGGCCCCCCAGCCACAAGCACCTGCCGGCTACTCCCCGGCCAGCACCTCGGCCAGCACCCGTGCCGCCCGCTCCACGTCCGCGAAGCCGACGTACAGCGGGGTGAAGCCGAAGCGCAGCACGTCCGGGTGGCGGAAGTCGCCGACCACGCCCCGCTCGATGAGCCTCGGCATGACCTCGGCCGCGTCGTCGCAGCGCAGCGCGATCTGACTGCCCCGCTCGCTGTGCTCACGGGGTGTCACGCACTCGACGCGGCCCTCCGGGACGTACTCCGTGACGCACTCCAGGAAGAAGTCCGTCAGGGCCAGGGACTTGGCCCGCACCGCCTCGATCGGCACCCCGTCCCAGACCTCCAGCGCCGCCTCCAGGGCAAGCATGGAGAGGATGTCCGGCGTGCCCACCCGGCCGCGCAGCGCGCCCGCCGCCGGTTCGTACTGCGTCCGCATGCCGAAGGGCTCCGCGTGGGAGTTCCAGCCGGGCAGCGGCGAGTCGAAGGAGTCCTGCAGCTCGCGCCGGACGTAGAGGAACGCCGGTGAGCCGGGGCCGCCGTTGAGGTACTTGTAGGTGCAGCCGACGGCGTAGTCCACGCCGTGCTCGTCCAGGCCCACCGGCAGGGCGCCCGCGCTGTGGCACAGGTCCCAGACGGCATACGCGCCCGCCTCGTGCACGGCGGCCGTGAGGCCCGGCAGGTCGTGCAGCCGGCCGGTGCGGTAGTCGACGTGGTTGAGCAGCACCGCGGCGGTGCGCTCCCCTACCGCCTCGGGCACCTCTGCCGGGGTGACCGCCCGCAGGGTGCACTCGGTCATCCGGGCGGCCGAGTGGGCGATGTACCCGTCCGTCGGAAAGGTGGTCGCGTCGACCAGGATCTCGGTGCGGTCCGGGTCGGCGAGCTCGGCCCGCCGCTGCGCGCCCACCAGGGCCTTGAAGACGTTGACGCTGGTGGAGTCGCCGACCACGATCTGCCCGGCCGCCGCACCGACCAGGGGCGCGATCCGGTCGCCGATCCGCTCGGGCGCCGTCCACCAGCCGCTCTCCGTCCAGGAGCGGATGCGCAGCTCGCCCCACTGGCGGCGCACCACGTCCTCGACCCGGCCGGGAACGGCCGCGGGCAGCGCGCCCAGCGAGTTCCCGTCCAGGTACACCACGTCGTCGAGCACGAACTCGGCGCGCTTGTGGGCCAGTTCGTCGGCGCCGTCCAGCTTCTCGGCCCGCGCGCCCAGCTCGGCCTGCTTGCTCCCGCTCAGCTCGGCCCGCGGCTGCAGCATGGCCCGCGTGTTCGGCTCAGACATGGGACCGCGCCGTCCACAGCTCGGGGAACACGTTCTTCTGCGCCCGCTTCTCCAGCCAGGCCACCCCGGCGGAGCCGCCCGTGCCGGGCTTGGCGCCCATCGCGCGGCGGGTGGCGACCAGGTGGTCGTTGCGCCAGCGCCACACCAGTTCCGCGACGTCGGTCAGCGCCTCGCCGAGGCGGGCCAGCTCGTCGTCCTCGTCGCCGGAGTAGATGTCCGCCCACACCCGCTCCACCTCGGGCGAGGCCTCGTAGCGCTGCGACACGTCCCGGCCCAGCACCTCCTGCGGCACCGGGTGCCCGCGCCGCGCCAGCAGCCGCAGCACCTCGTCGTACAGGCTGGGCTCGTGCAGCGCCTTCTCCAGCTCGGCGTACGCCCGCGGGGAGCCCTTGTGCGGGACCAGCATCGACGCGGACTTCTCACCGAGCAGGAACTCCAGCCGCCGGTACATCGCCGACTGGAAACCGGAACCCTCGCCGAGGGAGGACCGGTAGGAGTTGAACTGCTGCGGGGTGAGCTGGGCGAGCGGCGTCCAGCTGCCGTTCAGCGCCTCCAGCTCGCGGATGGATCGTTTCAGCGCGTCCATCGCGGTGGGCACGTCGTCGTTGCGCAGCGCCTTGGCCGCGGTCTCCCACTCGTGGACGATGCAGGTGAACCACAGCTCCATCACCTGCGTGGTCACCAGGAACACCATCTCTCCGGGGTCGTCGGAGAGCAGGTGCTGCAGATGGGTGAGGACGTCCGCCTTGACGTAGTCCTCGTAGGGGGTCGTCCCCTGGAAATCGAGATGCGGGGTCTCGGGCTCGTGAGCCTCGTGGGACATCGCTGTCTCCTGAATGCACTCCGGGTAGCGGTCCGCCCCTGCCGTTACCGGCACGGGGGCCCCGGTCCCCACGGTGCATCCTCCGTAATCGGGCGCACCCTCGCAAGAGCCGCACCTCCAGACCGACCGCGCCCCAGCCTCGCCCCAGGGGGCAGGTGGCAGACTGACCGCATGACGACGCACAAGAACCTGCTGGGCGGCCCGGACCCGACCCTGCTGCCGGAGAACGAAGAGGCGCACCGCCTGCTGGGTGAGGAGTCCAAGTCTCCGGCCGAGGTCGCGGCGGCGCACCCCACGTTCTCGCTGGCCTGGGCGATGCTCGCCGACGACGCCTTCGAGGCCGGGCGGGTGATCGAGTCGTACGCCTACGCCCGCACCGGCTACCACCGGGGGCTGGACGCGCTGCGCCGGGCCGGCTGGAAGGGGCACGGCCCGATCCCCTGGGAGCACCGCGGCAACCGGGGCTTCCTGCGCTGCCTCGCCGCGCTCGCCCGCGCCGCCGGGGAGATCGGTGAGCAGGACGAGTACGAGCGCTGCTGGCAGTTCCTGAAGGACAGCAGCGAGGAGGCGTACGCCGAGCTGAAGCGGTAGCCGTACGGCACCGTGTCCCTGCATGCGCCGGGCCCGGCACCGCAGGTTTCGCGGTGCCGGGCCCGGTTCGTTTTGCCGGACGGCCGTCAGGACGGCCGGGCGGCCGGGCGGCCGGACGGTTACTTGATCTTGGTGCCGGTGGAGCGCAGGTGGCGGCAGGCCTCGACCACGCGGGCGGCCATCGACGCCTCCGCCAGCTTGCCCCAGCTGCGCGGGTCGTAGACCTTCTTGTTGCCGACCTCGCCGTCGACCTTCAGGACGCCGTCGTAGTTGCGGAACATGTGGTCCGCGACCGGACGCGTGAAGGCGTACTGGGTGTCGGTGTCGATGTTCATCTTGACCACGCCGTTCTCCAGCGCGGTGTGGATCTCCTGCTCGGTGGAGCCGGAGCCGCCGTGGAAGACGAAGTCGAACGGCCCAGGAGACGCGGGCTTGCCGAACTTGGCGGCGACGCCCTCGTTCAGCTCCTTCAGCAGCTCGGGACGGAGCACCACGTTGCCCGGCTTGTAGACGCCGTGGACGTTGCCGAAGGACGCGGCCAGCAGGTAGCGGCCCTTCTCGCCCAGGCCCAGGGCCTCGGCGGTGCGGATCGCGTCGTCGACGGTGGTGTAGAGGGAGTCGTTGATCTCGTGCGAGACGCCGTCCTCCTCACCGCCGGTCGGGGTGATCTCCACCTCGAGGATGATCTTGGCGGCGCGGGTGCGCTCCAGCAGCTCCTGGGCGATGGCCAGGTTGTCGGAGAGGGTCTCCGCGGAGCCGTCCCACATGTGGGACTGGAACAGCGGGTTGCGGCCGGCCCTGACGCGCTCCTCGGAGATCGCGAGCAGCGGACGTACGTACCCGTCGAGCTTGTCCTTCGGGCAGTGGTCGGTGTGCAGGGCGACGTTGACGTCGTACTTCTCGGCGACGATGTGCGCGTACTCGGCCAGGGCGACCGCGCCGGTCACCATGTCCTTCTTGTACTGGCCGCCCAGGAACTCGGCACCGCCCGTGGAGATCTGGACGATACCGTCGCTCTCCGCCTCGGCGAAGCCGCGCAGTGCCGCGTGCAGGGTCTGGGACGAGGTGACGTTGATGGCCGGGTAGGCGAACTTGCCTGCCTTCGCCCGGTCGAGCATCTCGTTGTAGACCTCGGGAGTTGCGATGGGCATCTGTCCGCTCCTTAGCGCTGCGGGTTGGCGTACTGCGTACTGTCGGCCCTGACCTGGAACCTTGGAAGCGACGTCATTGTCGGTCACATCCTTCCAGACTCGGCCGGAACGTCCATCCCGCTGTCCGCGGGCTGGGCGGTCGGCCGGTCAGTCCAGGCCCAGCTCGTCCTTGGAGTAGGCGAACAGGTAGGGCACCCCGGCGCCCTCCCGGATCTTCTCGGCGGCACCCGTCGCCCGGTCGACGATGGTCGCGACGGCCACGACCTCCGCGCCGGCCTCACGCACCGCCTCGACGGCGGTGAGCGGGGAGCCACCGGTGGTGGAGGTGTCCTCGACGACCAGGACCCGGCGGCCCTTGATGTCCGGGCCCTCCACGCGGCGCTGCAGCCCGTGCGCCTTGGCGGCCTTGCGCACCACGAACGCGTCCAGCTTGCGGCCGCGGGCCGCGGCGGCGTGCAGCATGGCGGCGGCCACCGGGTCGGCGCCCATGGTCAGACCGCCCACGGCGTCGAAGTCGTACTCGGCGGTCAGATCCAGCAGCACCTGCCCGACCAGCGGGGCGGCCTCGCCGTCGAGGGTGATGCGGCGCAGGTCGACGTAGTAGTCGGCCTCCAGGCCCGAGGAGAGGGTGACCTTGCCGTGCACCACGGCCTTGTCCTTGATCTGCTGCAGCAGCGCGCCGCGTGTGTCCGTCATGCCTGTCAGCTTAAAGCCGGGTCCAGGTCCAGGTCGTCGCGGCCTCCAGCGGCTCCAGCGGGGTGACCAGGCGCGGGTGCGTGTTCAGCCCGTTCGGCGGGCCGGTCTGCGGCTCCACGCACACCGCCTCGCGCTGCTCGTCGTAGATCACCACCCACTCGACGCGGCTGGCCACCCGCAGCCGGAGCTGCTCCGGCCAGGTGAGGGTGACGTCCACGCCGCCGGGCATGCCGAAGCAGTCGTCCCAGGGGCCGGGCGACGGATCGATGCGCCGCCCGGTGGGCAGGCGGTCCTCGCCGCGCTCCTCCTGCCAGGCCGGCTTGAAGTCGAGCCGGACGTCCTCGCCGCCGAGGTTCCGGTTGAACCAGGGGTGCCAGCCGAGCTGGGCAGAGAAGGACGACTCGTACGTCTCCACGCTCATGGTCAGGGTGAGCGAGTCGCCGGTGAGCGCGATCCGCTGGGTGACGCGGCCGGGGTAGGGCCACGGGTCGGTGAGGTCGTAGGTCAGCACGGCCTCGTCGGGGCCGCTGCGGGCGGTGCGCCAGGCGGCGTCGCGTGCGGTGCCGTGGATGGCGTGCGGCGGGGCGTTGAGCGGCAGCTGGTGGACGGTGGCCCCGTCCCGGAACCGGCCGTCGCGGACCCGGCCGCACCAGGGGACCATCGGGAAGCAGCCGTAGCGCTCCCCCTGCCGCAGCAGCTCCACGCCGCCGACGCGCAGCCCCGAGACCCGCCCGCCGTTGCCCGGCGTCACGGTCACCTCCGCGTCGCCCGCGGTCAGCGTGATGTCTTCGTTCCTCACACGTCGACCCTAACGGGGTGATCAAGAGGGCCTCGCCGGACGCGTGGGAAACGGGTGTCCGGCCGGCCGCCGGTACGGCTGCCCGCGGCGCGGCTGCCCGCGGGACGCTCAGCGCCGGCGGCGCAGTGCCCGGATCGCCACCACGACGGAGGCCACCGCGAGCGCCGCCGCGGGTGCCGCCCAGCGCAGCGGGGTGGGCTGGGAGACGGTCTGCGGTGCGGGGACGGGGGCGTACCGGCCGCGCGGCGGGGCGTGGTCCACTTCCTCGGCGCTGCGGCCGATCATCGTCCGGCGGGCGTGGGCGGCCTCGGCGACGGCGCCGTCGGAGGTGTCCTGGAAGTCCTCGTCCTCGTCTTCGTCCTCGTCTTCGTCCTCGTCCTCGTCGTCGGCGGCGGCGGGGTCGAGGGAGGAGGGCGGGACCTCGGTGTCGAAGACGGAGGGGGACTCGGGCTCGGTCTCGGTCTCCTCCTCCGGCGCCCGCTCGGACCCGGTGCCGGGCTCGGACGACGTGGACGGCGGGGACGGCGGGGACGGCGGGGACGCGGGCGCCGACGCCGGCGGCGGCGGGCTGTCGTCCGCGTCCGGGGTGGTCTCGAAGTCCGTGGTGGCCCGGGGTTCGAAGTCCCCGGTGCGCAGCATCTCGGGCGACTCGTCCTCGGCGCCCTCCCCGGCCTCGGCTGCCAGGTTCTGGGCGAACCGGTCGATCAGCCGGGACACCGCCGAGGCCACCGAGTCCGGCGGGAACTCGAGGATCCGGCCGTCGGCGCTGCCGGTGCCGTCGAGGGTGAGGGTGACGCCGTCCTCGGCGTCCCGCAGGCGCAGCCGCAGCGCCAGCTTCACCGAGCCGCTGCCGCGGGTCTCCGCCGCGTCGCCCTCCACGGTGTAGGCGCCGTCCTCCTGGCCGGTCACGCGCAGGGTGCCCCGGTAGGTGACCGAGTGACTGCCGACCCGGACCTTCAGCCGCCCGGCGACGGGTTCCGCACCGGCGTCGTGCTGGAGCCCGGGAACCGCCCGGGCGACCCGCGCGGGGTCGCCCAGCACCTCCCTGAGCCGCTGGGCGGAGACCGGAACGAACACCTCGTGCTCCATGACAGCGGAGCCTACCCACGCGGCGCCCCGCTGCACCCTCGCGAACGGAAACTCCCGCGCGTCGCACGGGCCGTCACGGCGCGTACCGCGGATGGACGAGGCTCGACGGAGGCAGGTCCGGGATGCGGGTGCGGGAGGCGGCGCGGGCGGCGGAGACGAGGGCGGAGTCGGTGAGCGTGCGCAGCCGGGGACCCGAGGGGTCGAGCTGAAGGGCGGGGGTCGTGCGGGAGGCGAGGATCAGGCCGCTGTCGCCCGTCCGGTAGGGGGCCGTGCGGAAGCCGGCCGCGCGCAGGGTCGACTCCACCGTCCAGTACGTACGGGGGTGCGCGGACAGCGGGCCCGCGTGCACCACCAGCCGCCCGCCGGGGGCCAGCACCCGCCGGACCAGGCCGTAGAACTCCTCGGAGTACAGCTTGGTGGTCTCGGTGACCCCCGGGTCGGGCAGGTCGCAGATCACCACGTCGTACGCGGCCGGGGGTGCGCCGCGCAGCCGGTCGAAGGGGTCGGCGATGGTCACCGTCACCCGCGGATCGTCCAGGGAGTGACGGTTCAGCGCGGACAGGGCGGGGTCGCTGCGGGCCAACCGCACCAGTCCGGCGTCGGCTTCGACGACCTCGGCGCGGTCCACGCCCGGATGGCGCAGCACCTCACGGGCGGCGAGTCCGTCGCCGCCGCCGAGGACCAGTACGCGGGCGTGCGGTCCGGTCATCGCGGGGTGCACCAGCGCCTCGTGGTGGCGGAGTTCGTCCCGCTGAGCGGCCCGCAGCCGGCCGTCGAGGTACAGCGCCAGCGGCCGGTCGTCCCGCCCGCCGGTGAGGACCACCTCCTGGACCTCGGTGCGCAGCGCCAAGCGGACATCGGAGCCGTACAGGGCGTGCCGTGCGGCGCGTTCGAAGTCGTCGACGAGGGCGGTGGCCGAGGCGAGCACCGCCAGCACGCAGACATTGGCGGTGATCAGCAGCCGGCGGGCCCGGCGGGTGAGGTCCTGCCGGAACAGGCCGAGCACCAGCGCCCCGCCGACCACCGCGTTCACCGCGCCGGTGATCAGCGCGCCGGTCAGCTGGCCCAGAAAGGGAAGGAGAAGAAAGGGGAAGGCCAGTCCCCCGACGAGTGCGCCCACGTAGTCGGCCGCGAAGAGGTCGGCGACCGCGCCGCCCGGGTCCTGGCGGCGGATCCGCTGGATCAGCTCCATCAGCAGCGGCACCTCGGCGCCGATCAGCAGACCGGTGGCCAGGGAGAAGCCGACCAGCAGCACGCGCGGGCCGTCGGACCACAGCCCGCCCCAGTCGCCGGTCCAGGCGAAGACCGCGTACAGGGCCATCGCACTGCATCCGCCGACCAGCGCGAGCACCGCCTCGACGGCGCCGAAGCCGGCCGCGGCGTGCCGGCGCAGCCGCTTGGCGGCCAGGGAGCCGACCCCCATGGCGAAGACCATGACAGACAGCACGACCGACGCCTGGGTGACCGAGTCGCCCATCAAGTACGAGGCAAGCGCGACCAGTTCGAGCTCGTACACCAGTCCGCAGGCCGCACAGACGAACACGCCGGTGAGGACCAGGAACCGTCCGGTGGCCTGCCGCACGGGCAGCCGCGCCGCCCCGCCCGCGCCGCCGCAGCCGCCGGATCCCACAGGTCCGGCCGGCCCGTGCCCGGGCTGCACGGGACCGGGCGGGGCGGGGGCCTGCGGTTCGATCACTCTGCGACGGTACGTCACGCCTTCGGTGCGAAGCGTCACCCACACGCGGGGGATTTGTTTACACCTGACCGATGTTGGTATGAGCGAGCGACGCCCCGCCGAGGGATGAGCCGTGGGCCTCTCACACCGCGGCGGGCAGCCGCGTACCGACCTTCGTCCGGGTCGCCACCAGCTGCCCGTCCTGGGGATAGGCGTGCCAGGTCCGCCAGTGCACCCGCCCCTCACGGCGCTGGGCGAGCATCGCGGTGAACGCGTGCGGGCTGCCGGGGAACACCCCGGCCAGGCCCTGCGGATGTTCGGCGACCAGGGCGAGCAGCTCCTGCGCCCGGCTCGCGAAGGATCCGGGCGGTAACTCCTCGACGCAGGCGGCGAATTCGTACTCCCAGTCCCCCACCCGCTTGGCGACACCCAGCGGAAGGGGCGTACTGCTGCCCGGAATACAGGCCACCGTCTCCGAGCACAGACCGCGCTCTTCCTCCAGCAGCACCTGGTGGGAGGCGCCGAGCAGTCTCAACTGAAGCCTCGCCCCGACCAGTTCCAGGTCGAGCGTGGCCAGCGCGGGAAGCGGCTCGCGTCCCAGCGCCCAGGCGAGGTCGGCCGCGCGGGTGTCGGTGTAGGCGGTGTTCAGGGTCGTGAGCATGGATCGGCTCCGCAAGCACACAAGGAAAGGAAGAAGAACGGGTCCGGTGTCCCCTGGTCGCACCGGGGATCTCGGCCCGTCAGCCCGGTCGGCCGGTCGGGATGGGTCCGCAGCAAGTCCGTGGGCTGCTTGGCGGTTTAGAGGGAATCATGAACTGTGGCGCCGCCACAGCGTTTTTACCCAACTTCGTGGGGTTTCCATCCCCTAGGGGGCTCAACAGCTCAACTGTTCAACTATGGCGTGCGCCCTGGAGGTACGGGCTGTGCCCACGCGCCCTGGGTCCGGCCGCGGAGCGAAGCGACGCGGCGGGGCCCGCCCCAGGCGCGGACCCCGCCGCTGCGGATGCTTCCCCCGTTCGGGAGGAGTGCTGCCCCGTCAGCCGCCTCCTCCGCCGCATCCGCCGCCTCCCCCGCAGCCGCCGCCTCCCCCGCAGGACGAGCCTCCGCCGCAGGAGGAGCCCCCGTCGCTCCCGGAGCTGCAGGACGCCCCGACGGCACCGCCGCCGGCCCACCAGCTCTGGTCGCTGCCGCTGTGCCCGCCACCGGAGTACCGCGCCCGCCGCCGGCGCGCCCGCCGGTTGGCGGCCGCCCCCTGGATGAGGCCCACGACGATCGCGATGAACAGACCGAAGATGATGATCGCGAGGATGATGCCCATGGCCATGGCGTCACCGCCCTTCCGAGTCCCCCGTGAATCCCCCGAAGCATCCCCCCGTGGGTGCCTCGTTCACGTGCGTGGTCGGGAGATGCCCCCCGCTGCCTCGCCCCAAAGCAGAGTTGAGCAACTTCTGAGGGTTCCGTCACACGGGTGGCCTCCGGCCTCCGCGACTGCGCAGCTCAGGGCTTCTCGGGGCCGGGCGCGCGCCCCCGGCCGCCTGACGCTGAGCGAAGGAGCCCGGCGGGTCAGGACTCGGAGTCGCTGCCGGGGAGGAGGGTGATGGCGAGGGCGGCCGCGTCGTCCTCGAGTTCCCCGGTGTGGCGGAAGAGGGCGGTGAGCATGGCGTCCAGGACGGCGCCGGGGTCCGGCGGGAGCGGGCCGGTCAGGGACGGGACGGGGTCGAAGAAGACGCCGCTGCGGTCACGGGCCTCGATGATGCCGTCGGTGAACATCACGAGCGTGGCGCCGGCCGGCCACTTGTACTGCCCCACCGGGACCTCGGACCCGTCCAGGTCGCCCAGGCCCAGCGGCAGCGACGGGCTCTCCGGCTCCAGGGCCGTCACCCGGCCCTCGTGGACCAGCAGCGGCGCCGGATGGCCCCGGTTGGCCATGCGCAGCACCGAGTGCTCGGGGATGACCTCGGCGAAGACGGCGGTGACGAAGTCCTCGTCCGTCAGATCGGCCCGGTAGTCCCTGAGCTCCTTCACCTGCTGCTCCACGCTGCGCACGACGTCGGACAGGTCCGGCAGATGACGGGCCGCCGCGTGGAAGGAGCTGAGCACGGTGTTCACCAGGGTGACCGACTGGGTGCCCTTGCCGCGCACGTCACCGATCAGGACGCGGATCCCGTAGGGCGTGTCGTGCAGTGCGTAGAGGTCGCCGCCGATCAGGGCTTCCTTCTCGGCGGCCCGGTACCGGGTGGCGATCGCCAGCCCCCGGACGCGGTCGGGCATGGACGGCAGCAGCGCACGCTGGACGGCCTCGGCCACCTGGCGGGTGGTCCTCAGCTGTTCCCGCTCCCGGGTGAACAGGCGGTTGAGGAACATCGCCACGAGGGTCAGGACGGCGAGGGTCACCAGCTGGATGAGCACCGCCCGGGTGAGCTGGAACTCGGTACCGCGCAGCGCCAGGACCGCCCCGGCCGCGCAGGACGCCGCACCGCTGGCGGCCGTCCAGGCCAGGGAGAGCATCGGCGCCGCGATCACGGGGACCACGGCCAGCAGGGGGAAGGTGTTGACCTCCAGCCAGGTGAGCTCGATGACGATCGCGGCGAGGAGGATGACGGCGGGCAGGAACCGGGACCACCGCAATCTCCTGGAGACGCGCTTGTCCTGGTATCGGTATCGCTCCATCCATACGGTCCTCGGGTCTCGTCCCGCACCGTTCCGGCTCCAGTCTCCGGCACGTTCCCGCACCCGGCCACCGCTGGCCGCTCCCCCGGTGACGGTGACGTGGGCGTCCGCGCACCCCGTGTGCGTGCCCCACGGCACCCGGCGTGCGTGCCCCCACGGCACCCGGCGTGCATGCCCCCACGGCACCCGGCGTTCCCGCCCCGCGCGGACGACCGGCGGGTGAGCCCGGTTGACGCGGGCCGGGATGCCTGTTGAGGAACGCCGTGGCTTCGGCGGAGGATGGCCGGCATGACCTCCAGTGCGCGCCCCCTCCTGAACCGCCGGCTGGCGGAGTTCGGGACGACGATCTTCGCCGAGATGTCCGCCCTCGCCCTGAAGACCGGGTCCATCAACCTCGGCCAGGGCTTCCCCGACACCGACGGCCCGGAGGAGGTCCGGGAGGCGGCGGTACGCGCCCTGCGCGACGGCCGCGGCAACCAGTACCCCCCGGGCCCCGGCATCCCCGAGCTGCGCACCGCGATCGCCGCTCACCAGCAGCGCCGCTACGGCCTGGCCTACGACCCCGACACCGAGGTCCTGGTCACCGCGGGCGCCACCGAGGCGATCGCCGCCTCCCTGCTCGCCCTGGTGGAGCCCGGCGACGAGGTGATCGCCCTGGAGCCGTACTACGACTCCTACGCCGCCAGCATCGCCCTGGCGGGCGGCACCCGCGTCCCGGTCACCCTGCGCCCCGACGGGGACCGCTTCCGGCTGGACCTGGACGAGCTGCGCGACGCGGTCACCGACCGCACCCGGATGCTGCTGATCAACTCCCCGCACAACCCGACCGGCACCGTCCTCACCCGCGAGGAGCTGGCGTTCATCGCGGAGCTGGCGGTGGAGCGGGACCTGCTGGTGGTCACCGACGAGGTCTACGAGCACCTGGTCTTCGACGAGGCCGAGCACGTCCCGCTGGCCACCTTCCCCGGCATGCGGGAGCGCACGGTGACCATCTCCAGCGCCGGCAAGACGTTCTCCTTCACCGGCTGGAAGGTCGGCTGGGTGACCGCCTCACCCGAGCTGGTGACGGCCGTGCGCTCGGCCAAGCAGTACCTGACGTACGTCTCCGCGGGCCCCTTCCAGTACGCGGTCGCCGAGGCGCTGGCGCTGCCCGGCTCGTACTACACCGGGCTGCGCGACGACCTGCGCGCCAAACGGGACGTCCTGGCCGCCGGGCTCACCGAGGCGGGGCTGTCCGTCTTCCGCACGGCGGGCACGTACTTCATCACCGCCGACATCCGCCCCCTCGGCGAGAGCGACGGGGTCGCCTTCTGCCGGTCCCTGCCCGAACGGGCGGGTGTCGTCGCCATCCCCACGGCCGTCTTCTACGACCACCAGGAGGCGGGCGCCCCCTTCGTGCGGTTCGCCTTCTGCAAACAGAAGGAGGTCCTGGAGGAGGCGGCCCGGCGCCTGAAGGGCGCGGCGGCGGGCGGCTGAACCCTCCCCCGGATCCGGACACGAGAAAGCCCGGCCCGGCGGCCGGCCGTGAGGGCCGGTGCCGGGCCGGGCTGTCGGTTCGCCGTGGAACGGCGCGAGACGGCGCGCGGCCTACTCCTCGTCGTCGGGCTTCTCCGCCTCGTTGATCTCCTGCTCCAGGCCGAGCTGCTCGACCAGCCAGCGGTCGAACTCGATGGCGGCCCGGACCCAGCTGACCGTCGAGGAGACGAAGTGCTCCAGGCTGACGCCCATGCCGATCAGCATCTGGGCCTCACCGATGAGACGGACGGTGCCGTCGTCATGGGTGTGGGTGTAGACCTTGGGCCACAGCGTGCGGCGGTTCCAGTCGTCCACGGATTCGAGCAGCTGGGGCTTCTCGTCGATCTGGTGCGGCCGGTCGTAGAACGTCCGCACGGAGAAGATCTGCTGGTCACCCTCCCCACGGAACATGAAGTAGGTGCGGAACTGCTCCCACGGCGCCGCGAGGTCACCCTCGTCGTCGACGACGTACTTGAGCTCCATCTGGTCGAGGAGCTGCTTCACAAGGTCCTGATCCGGGACGACGGGGCCCGCCGGTCCTTGGGGCTGCGGCTCGGGCTGCTGGCCCCCGAAGTTCGGAATCGAGGACGGGTCGATGCTCACCGTGATTTTCCCTTCGTACGGATCCCGCCATCCTCCCCCATGCGGGGAGGGGGGTGGCAAGCCCCGACGGGCCTGTCAGCCATGGGCTGACACGATCCGGTCATTCTGCGGGTACCACGGTGAGCGAACCGACACCTTCCTCCCTTTTGTCACTCAGAGTGACTTCGCGGTCGCCGGCCCGACCAGCAGGCCGTCGGCCGCCCGGTCCACCCGGACCGTGTCGCCGTCCTTGATCTCGCCGGCCAGGATCTCCTTGGCCAGCGTGTCGCCGATCGCGGTCTGCACCAGCCGGCGCAGCGGGCGGGCGCCGTAGGCCGGGTCCAGGCCCTCCTCCGCGAGCCACTCCAGCGCCTCGGGCGTGACGTCGAGCGTGAGGCGCCGCTCGGCGAGCCGCTCGGCCAGCCGGTCGATCTGCAGCTTGGCGATCCGCTCCAGCTCCGGCTTGGTCAGCGCCGAGAAGACCACCAGGTCGTCCAGACGGTTGAGGAACTCCGGCTTGAAAGAGGCCCGCACGACCTCCAGCACCTGCTCCTTCTTCTCCGCCTCGCTGGTGATCGGGTCGACCAGGAACTGGCTGCCCAGGTTGGAGGTGAGCACCAGGATGGTGTTGCGGAAGTCGACCGTGCGGCCCTGCCCGTCGGTGAGCCGGCCGTCGTCGAGCACCTGGAGCAGGATGTCGAAGACCTCCGGGTGAGCCTTCTCCACCTCGTCCAGCAGCACCACGCTGTACGGGCGCCGCCGCACCGCCTCGGTGAGCTGGCCGCCCTCCTCGTAGCCGACGTAGCCGGGCGGGGCGCCGACCAGCCGGGCCACGCTGTGCTTCTCGCTGTACTCCGACATGTCGATGCGGACCATGGCCCGCTCGTCGTCGAAGAGGAAGTCGGCGAGCGCCTTGGCCAGCTCGGTCTTGCCGACGCCGGTGGGGCCGAGGAAGAGGAAGGAGCCGGTGGGACGGTCCGGGTCGGAGATCCCGGCCCGGCTGCGCCGCACCGCGTCGGAGACGGCGCGGACCGCCTCGCGCTGCCCGATCAGCCGCCGGCCGATCTCCTCCTCCATGCGCAGCAGCTTCTGCGTCTCGCCCTCCATCAGGCGCCCGGCCGGGATGCCGGTCCAGGAGGCGACCACGTCGGCGATGTCGTCGGAGCCGACCTCCTCCTTGACCATGGTGTCCTTGGCGGCCTCCTCCTCGGCCTTGCTGGCGGCCTCCAGGTCGCGCTCCAGGGCCGGGATCTCCCCGTACAGCAGCTTGGAGGCGGTGTCGAAGTCGCCGTCGCGCTGGGCGCGTTCGGCCTGGCCGCGCAGTTCGTCCAGCTTCTCCTTCAGCTCACCGACCCGGTTGAGGGACTGCTTCTCCTTCTCCCAGCGGGCGGTCAGGCCGCGCAGCTCCTCCTCCTTGTCGGCGAGGTCGCGGCGCAGCTTCTCCAGCCGCTCCTTGGACGCCTGGTCGGTCTCCTTGCTGAGCGCCAGCTCCTCCATGCGCAGCCGGTCGACGGCGCGCTGCAGCTCGTCGATCTCGACGGGCGAGGAGTCGATCTCCATGCGCAGCCGGGAGGCGGCCTCGTCGACGAGGTCGATGGCCTTGTCCGGCAGGAAGCGGGAGGTGATGTACCGGTCGGAGAGGGTGGCGGCGGCGACCAGCGCGCTGTCCGCGATCTGCACCTTGTGGTGGGCCTCGTAGCGGCCCTTGAGGCCGCGCAGGATGGCGATGGTGTCCTCGACGGACGGCTCGGCCACCAGCACCTGCTGGAAGCGCCGCTCCAGGGCGGGGTCCTTCTCGATCCGCTCGCGGTACTCGTCGAGGGTCGTCGCGCCCACCATGCGCAGCTCACCGCGGGCCAGCATGGGCTTGAGCATGTTGCCGGCGTCCATGGCGGAGTCCCCGCCGGCACCGGCGCCGACCACGGTGTGCAGCTCGTCGATGAAGGTGATGATCTGCCCGTCGGAGTCCTTGATCTCGGCGAGGACGGTCTTCAGACGCTCCTCGAACTCGCCGCGGTACTTGGCGCCGGCGACCATCGCGCCCAGGTCCAGCGCGACCAGCCGCTTGTCCTTGAGCGACTCGGGCACGTCCCCCTTGACGATCCGCTGGGCGAGGCCCTCGACGACGGCGGTCTTGCCGACGCCGGGCTCACCGATGAGGACGGGGTTGTTCTTGGTGCGGCGGCTGAGCACCTGCACCAGGCGCCGGATCTCCTGGTCCCGCCCGATCACCGGGTCGAGCCGGCCCTCGCGGGCGGCGGCGGTGAGGTCGGTGCCGAACTTCTCCAGCGCCTTGTACTGGCCCTCGGGGTCGGCCGTGGTGATCCGGCGCCCGCCGCGGACCTTCTGGAAGGCCTCCTGCAGCTTCTGCGCGGTGGCGCCCTGCTTCTGCAGCACCTCACCGGCGGCGCCGCCCTTGGCGGCGATCGCGATGAGCAGGTGCTCCGTGGAGACGTACTCGTCGCCCAGTTCCCGCGCCCGCGTCTGGGCGTCGGCGATGACGGCGAGCATCTCCCGGTTGGGCTGCGGCGGAGCCACGGTGGACCCGGTCACGCTCGGCAGCCCGGCGAGGACGCGCTCGGCTCCGGCCCGGACGGCCGCCTGGTCGGCGTCGACGGCGGCGAGCAGATCCGTGATGTTCTCGTTGTCCTGCCCCTGGAGCAGGGCGAGCAGCAGGTGGGCGGGGGTGAGGTCGGGGTTCCCGTCGGTCACGGCCCGGTTGCCGGCGGCGTTGATCGCTTCCCGGCTCCGGTTGGTCAGCTCGGCGTCCACGTGTCCGTTCTCCTCCTTGCAACGACCCTTCAGCGCCCCTGGCGGCCTTCAGCCGCACTCGTGGCTGACTTGCTCAACATACACAAACTTGAGTCTATTCCGCTCAAGGGTGGGGCGGGAGGGCCCCGGCGGGCTAAGTTCCGGGGCATGACCACCTCGCAGCCCGCGGATCCCGGCCGGCCGGACCCGGAGTACCTCACCTTCTGGCGGGAACGGCACCTGTGCACGCTGACCACCCTCCGCCCGGACGGCACGCCGCACGTGGTGCCGGTCGGAGTGACATACGACCCCGATGCCCGCCTTGCTCGGGTCATCACCCGGAAGACGAGCAGAAAGGTGCGCAATGTACTGGCGGCCGGCCCCGAGGGGGCGCCGGTGGCGGTCTGCCAGGTGGACGGCGGGCGCTGGGCCACGCTGGAGGGGCGCGCGTTCGTGCGCACGGACCGGGAGCGGGTGGCGGAGGCGGAGCGCCGCTACGCCGAGCGCTACGGGCGGACGCCGGCGCCCAACCCGGAGCGGGTCGTCATCGAGATCGCCCTCACACGGGCGATGGGCCGCGGCTGAGGAGCCGCAGCTCTCTCATGGCCTCCTCAAGGTCTATTTTCGGCCACTGCGTGGCCCCCGCGACCCGGTGCGCCCCCGGTGCGCATGGTCGGACATCTGACCGTATAACCCCACGAACGACAGCGGCGTCACCGTGTTCAGGTCACGGTGACGCCGCTGCGGGGGGAAGCGCCTGAGCGATCTTTTACGACGGGGGAATCGCGTCAGGCGCTGCGGGGGGTGGCGGAGAAGGCCCTTGGGGCGGGGATGCCGGCATCCACCTGCTGGGTGTCCCGCTGGTCGAGGTTCACAAAGATCATTCCGTACCGGATGGCACACCGCACGGGCTGCGGCGCACCCCGCGGCCGGCGCAGACACCGGTAGGCCCGTACGTCTCCGTCCTCGTCCCGCGTGACGACGACCGGCTCACCGAACACGGTCACCATCAACGAGTCACCGCTGTGGGGGATGGCGGTGACCAGGTCGATGAAGTGCCAGCCGGAACGGTAGGCCGTGGCCATCTCTCTGCGGAAGGAACGGTCGTCGGGTGGTGTGGTCACGTCAGCTCCACGCAGTGTCTGCCGGGTGAAGATCCGCAGCATCGCCGTCGGTCGAACCGACTGCCCCGCTCGACCAAGCGGTGTCCTGCTGCACCCCACTCTCCGCTCCGGAGAGGCCACTCAGCGAACCGACGGCCACAACGGCGGAGAAGGCGGCAACAAGCACCCAGCGAAGCATTCTCTTACGCATAGTCAGCTTCGTCCTCACTTGAAGGTCCCCTCTTCCCCCGTCCTGTAAGACGATGGCTCATTCGGGCACGTCATGGCCACACGATCGGTGCATCATGTTCCTGCATGTTCAGGACCCTGGGGGGTGGAGATTTGCCAACAAATCGGACCAAAGCGACACATCCCCATGCCATGACGGAGTTGTGCCCGGAAGGACGTCGTCTCTACTCGAACGCCCTCCGCACAGGACGTATCGCCCGGGCGGACGCGGAACCCGCCCCGTGCCTGATGGAGTTCGCCCTGCTCCGTCCCGATCCTGACGACCCGAACTGGCTGCGACCGGTTCCGCCATCGGTGGTACTGGCCCAACGCCTGGACCCGATCGAGCGCGAGATCGCCGAACGCAGGCGGCTGTCCATCCAGTTGGCGGACGCCTTTGAACCGTTCCTGGGCCTCGGCGCGCCGGTAACGGAGTCCATCCACTCGATCACCGTGCTGGAGGGGCTCGACCGTATCAACGAGGCGCTCGACCTGGCGACCGCCCAGTGCCAGAACGAGGTGCTCGCAGTCCAGCCGAGCCACCGCCACCCGGAACGTCGGCTCATGGAGGCGCTGGAGCGTGACAGGCCCCTGATCGAGCGTGGGGTGCGGATCCGCACGCTTTACCAGCACACGGCCAGGTACAGCCCCGAACGGATCGCCTGGGTCGAACAGTTCACCGACGGCAAGGTGGAGTACCGCACCATCGACGAACTGGTCGAACGCCTGATCATATGCGATGAGACCGTGGCCTTCATCCCGGTGCGCGAAGACCGTCAAGTCGCCCTGGAACTCCGTCACCCCGGTCTGGTCCGCTACCTGATCAAGGTGTTCGAGTTCATGTGGGGCAGGGCCGTGCCCCTGAGCGCCGGCGCGCCCTACGAGACCGCCCCCGACGGCATCACCGACATCCAGCACTCCATCGCCAAGCTGCTCGTCGAAGGCCACGTCGACGAGGCGATCGCCCGCCGCCTCGGTATGAACGTCCGCACGTGCCGGGCCCACATAGCCAAGCTGGCCTCTGCCCTGGGCAGCGGCAGCCGTGCCCAACTCGGTTATCTGATCGCGCAGTCGGGGATCCTCGAACACGGAGGAGACGGCAAGTGAACTCGGCGCCGCACGCCGAGCACGGGGTGGAGGAGCTGTGCGCCGCGGCTGCCCGGCTCTACGAACGGGCCCTCCGCGAGGGCTCGGTGCCGGCCCAGGAGGCCCAGGCGGCCCCCTGTCTGATCGACCTGGACCTGCTGCATCCCGCCCTCGACGACGTGACAAGGCTGGAGCCGACCGCCCCTCTGGTGGCCCTCCACCGCTACCTGCGCGAGTCCGGCGAACGCATCGCCGAGGCCCGGCGGCGCGAGGAAGAGGTCGCCGGCATGTTCCAGGCCCTGTCGCGCATCGGCGCCTCCCCCACACCTGAGGACGGCACCCCCACCATCAAGATCCTCAGCGGCACCAGGAGGATCAAACAGGCCATCACGGACGCCATGGCCCAGAGCACCCACGAAGTGCTCACCGTCCAGCCCCGAGCGGGCCTCACCGGCCCCCGAGGCGATCACGCCGACGCGCTGGCCTACGAACGCGACCAGGAAGTACTGGACCGCGGCGTACGCGTCCGCACGCTCTACCAGGAGACGATGCGCCACCTCCCCGCTGTCATCTCCCGCCAGGACATGAGGGGAGACCTCGAGGCCCGCGCGCTGACCGAGGTGCCCGGCCGGCTCATCATCGTCGACCGTGCGGTCGCCTTCCTGCCCGCCGACGAGGACGGCTCGCTCGCGGCCGAGATACGCAATCCGGCGATCGTCGGCTACCTCGCCACCGCCTTCGACCGCTTCTGGCGCCTGGCGAAGCCGATGTTCCCCCAGCGCACCCCCCAGGCGGGGCCCGACGGGCTCACTCCCCGGCAGCGCGCCATCGCCGAACTCCTCATCGAGGGCCACACCGACACCGCCATCGCCGAACGACTGGGCTTGAACGTCCGCACCGCCCGCGTCCACATCGCCAAACTCGCCGCCACCCTCGGCAGCCAGAGCCGCGCCCAGCTCGGCTACCTCATCGGCCAGTCAGGGATCCTCGATCACGTCGACCACGTCGACCACGTCGATCACCAGGGAGCCGACACGTGACCTCGATGCCGCATCCCGTGCACGGCATGGAGGAGCTTTGCGCCACAGGCAGGGAGCTCTACCAACGGGCCCTGCACGAGGACTCCCTGTCGTCTCAGGAGGTCGAGCACGCCACATGCCTGACCGACCTCGGCCTGCTGCAACCCTCCGTCGAAGCCCCGGGCACATGGACGCCGGTGGCACCCCAGATCGTCCTGCGTCGCCTCCTGCGCGCCTCCGCGGAGGGCATCGCCGACGAACGTCGCCGGGAGCAGCGGCTGGTGGAGGCTGTCGCACCACTGCTCACGGCCACCGAGCACAAGGACGCTGCGTCGACGACGTCCGCTCTCACGCTCCACACCTCGCTCGAACGCATCAACAGGGCCATCGATGAGGCAGTGACCGATGCCTCCGAAATCCTGGCGATCCAGCCCCGCGCCAGATCCACCCACTCCGGCGGGGTCACCGACGAGTCCGCCCTCCGGCGTGATCAGGCGCTGCTCGACCGCGGCGGCCGTATCCGCGCCCTCTACCCGCACACTCTGCGGCACGCCCCCAAAGTCGCCGCCCGCTACGAGCAACTGAGAGGCGACGTCCAGGCGCGCACGCTCGACGAGGTCACCGACCGACTTCTCGTCTGCGACCGCCGAGTCGCCTTCATTCCCGCCCGAGCGGACCGGACCACCGCACTGGAGATCCGTCACCCGGCGATCGTCACCTTCCTCGCAACGACCTTCGAACGGCTCTGGCGCCTGGCCACCCCCATGTTCCCCCAGGCCGTCCAGCCGCCCTCCCCCGACGGCATCACCGCGCGCCAGCGCGCCATCGCCGAACTCCTCGTCGAAGGACACACCGACACCGCGATCGCCGAACGCCTCGGCATGAACGTCCGCACCGCCCGCGTCCACATCGCCAAACTCGCCGCCACCCTCGGCAGCCAGAGCCGAGCCCAGCTCGGCTACCTCATCGGGCGGTCGGGGATTCTTGATCGGGGACGGTGAGGGTCGGGGAGTGGGAGCGGTCCAGGCCGGCCTGGGCTATGCGGACGCCCAGCTGGGCGCGGCTGGCCGCGCCCAGGGTCTCCGAGAGGCGGGCGATGTGCGCCCGGCAGGTGCGCACGCTGATGCCCAGGCGCCCGGCGATGACCGCGTCCTGGTGGCCCTCCGCCAGCAGCGCCGCGATGGACCGCTCCCGGTGCGAGATGCCCTCGATGCCGGTGTCGGGGAGCGGCGCGGTCAGGGGGATGGCCAGGCGCCAGAAGCGGTCGAAGACGGTCACCAGGTAGTCGACCAGTGCGGGGTGGCGCAGCTCCAGGGCCATGGTGCGTTCGGCGTTGGCGGGGATGAAGGCGACCGTGCGGTCGAAGAGGATCAGGCGCTCGGTCACCTCGTCCAGGGTGCGGGCCTCCACCGCGCCGCCCATCAACTCCAGGTAGGAGAGCAGCCCGTGGCCGTGCCGGGCCACATGGGTGTACAGGTCCCGCATCCGCACCCCGCGCCGGCGCAGAGCCATCGCCCGGTGCAGGCCCTCGGAGAGTTCCGCCTCGCGCCGGATGCCGCCGGGCTGGACGGTCAGCACCTCGGCGGTGCACGCCTGGGTCGCCTCGTCCATCGCCGCCTGGATGCGGGCGAGTCCGTCCAGGACGCGGATGGCGGGGCCCTCCGCCGCCGGTGCGGGCTGCACCTGGCGGCCCAGGCCCGCGTACCACTCGAAGGCCTCCACCGCGGAGCCCACCCGGCGCCGGCTGGTGCTGATCTCCTCGTATACCTCGCGCAGCAGCCGGGTCATGACCTCCTGGGGCGAGGTCGGCACCAGCCAGTCCATGTCGTCGGGGTCGGGGTGCAGCAGGGCGAGTTCGAGGAGGCAGGGAACCGGTTCGGCGTCCCGGCGGTGCACGCGCCCGCGCCGTACGGCACGGGAGTACACGCGGTCCCCGGCCTCGCACAGTCGGTCAGCACCGTGTGGATGCTCGTCCGTCCCGTGCCCGGCCATCGCCCGTTCCACCCCCGGTTGCAGCGCCTTTCCGCAGCGCAACTATGCGCGGACGGAACGTGCTGCGCAACACGGCTCGACCGCGGAATCGCCCCCTTTGATGGCCCGGATTCCGCTATGTGCACTCCCCCGGGATGACCCGTTGCAACAAGATGAGGGTGGTGTCGGTGCGGGCGGAGATGGGATTGTCTCGAACACGGGGGTTTCCCGGGGGAACACGGGGGATCCGCGGGGGAACACGGGGGACTCACGGGGGAGTCCGGCCAGGGCTGCCGCCGACGCGGCCCTGGCCGCCCAGGCATGACCGGGCTTGACGGGGAAGGCAGGGCACCACTGTGACCAGGTGGGATGTCAGCGAGAAGTCGGACAGCGAGTCCAGTTCCACGCCTCACCACGAGGCGGAGGGCGGCGCGGCGAGCAGGAGCGGTGCTTCCGTGCGCTGCCCGTTGACGGAGCGCGAGCGGCAGTGGCTCAGGCTGCTGGGCGAGGACTGCCCGCCCGCTTCCCCCTGAACGCGCGGCCCCGGCCGCCGTCCCCCCTGGCCGGGGCCGTGCTCACCACGGCTGTCACGTCGAGCGCACCGCGCTCACACCAGGCGGACCCGAGCGCTCGGCCGGCCCGCGCTCACCTCACGCAAGCCCGCGCTCACCTCACGCAAGCCCGCGCTCACCTCATGCAGGACCGCGCTCACTTCAGGCGACCCGCCCTGCTCACGCGGGCCCGCGCTCACTTCAGGTCGATCGCCTCGCACTCCGCCTTGTACTTGGCGGTGCAGATGTCCGACACCTCGTAGATCTCGTCCGCGATGACCGTGTCCTTGATGTTGTCCTTGGTCAGCGCGACCACCGGCACCAGCTGGGCCCGGATGTTCTTGTGGGTGGGGCTGTCCACCCGGTCGCGGGTCAGCGCGTCGAACTGGATGTCCTTGCCCTGGATCTTCGCCACGGCCATCTCCGCGGCGGACTCGGCCTCCTGCGGGTAGGACTTGTACACGCTCATGTACTGCTCGCCGGTGAGGATCCGCTGCACCGCGGCCAGCTCCGCGTCCTGGCCGGTGATGGGCGGCAGGTCGGTGACGCCGGCGGCCCGGAGAGCCTTGACGATGCCGCCCGCCATGCTGTCGTTGGCGGAGTAGACGGCGGCGATGTTCTCCGCGCCGATCTCGTTGATCGCCCGGGTCATGTTGGCCTGGGCGTTCTCCGGCTTCCAGCCCTTGGTGTCGAAGGACGCGGCGATGGTCACCTTGCCCTTGATCTCCGACAGCGCGCCCGCCTTGAACTGCTTGGCGTTGGGGTCGGTGGGCGAGCCGTTCATCATGACGATCTTGTCGGTGCCCTTGACGTCCCCGAGGGCCTCCAGCAGCGACCGTCCCTGGACCTGGCCGACGAGCTCGTTGTCGAAGGAGATGTACGCGTCGATCGGGCCCTCGGCGAGCCGGTCGTAGGCGATGACCGGGATGCCGGCCTCCTTGGCCTTCTTCACGCCGTCCGCGATGCCGTGCGAGTCGACCGCGTCCAGCACGATGACATCGAGCCGGTCGTCGATCATCTGCTGCAGCTGGCTCTCCTGCTTGGCCGCGTCCGCGTCCGCGTTGGCGTAGACGACCTGGCCCTCGCCGCCGGTGAGGGCGTCCACCTTGCGCTTGAAGATGGGGTAGTCGAACTGCTCGTAGCGCGTGTTGGCCTTCTCCGGCAGCAGCAGGCCGATCTTCACGTCGTTGCCCTTGGTGGGGCTGGCGTCGTCGCTGCTTCCCGTCGCGTCGAGCACGCCGCAGCCGGCGAGCATCACGGACACGGAGGTGGCGGCCACGGATATGGCGATACGACGACGCATGCGAAGGTCCACTTCAGTACGTAATTCGGGACGTGGGCACAGCAGTGCGACCCATGTGACTGAAAAGCCAATCTTCACCCGCCATCGGCGTCAAGAGGAACCACTTAACGAAGTGGATACGACACGCTCCGCTGATCTCGTGAGGGACCCGGGGAGGAATCGCGGGGCAACCGCGAACACCTGCACATACGCCGGTCATTGATGTGTGCGCGCTCCCACGGGCACGCGAAGGGGCCCGGAGGCCGACGCCGGCTTCCGGGCCCCGAAGCGGAACCCCGGAAGGTGTCAGTCCGACTGCTGCTGCCGCTTGGGCCGCCAGACCACCAGCGCGCTGGTCTGCTGCACCTGCTGGTACGGGACCAGATCGCGGCGGTAGGAGGCGTGGACGGCCGCCTCGCGCTGGCGCATCGCCGCCGCCGCGCCGTCCAGCGCGTCCTCCAGTTCCGCGATCCGCGCCTGGAGTTCGGCGACCTGGTTCTCCAGTTCGATGATGCGCTTGATTCCGGCCAGGTTGATGCCCTCGTCCTGCGACAACTGCTGCACCTGGCGGAGCAGTTCGATGTCGCGGGCCGAGTAGCGGCGGCCCCGCCCCGGGGTACGGTCCGGCGAGACCAGCCCCAGACGGTCGTACTGCCGCAGGGTCTGCGGGTGCAGGCCGGAGAGCTGGGCCGCCACCGAGATGACGTAGACCGGGGTGTCCTCGGTCAGTTCATACGGATTCCGTCGACGGCCGTCCATCTCAATCAAGCTCCCTTCGCGGCCTGGAACAGCTCCGCCCGCGGGTCCTCACCCGCGGTTGCCTCGCGATACGCCTCCAGCGCCTCACGAGCCTTCCCCGACAGGTTCTTGGGAACACTCACCTCGACGGTGACCAGCAGATCACCGCGGGTGCCGTCCTTGCGTACCGCGCCCTTGCCCCGGGCGCGCATGGTGCGTCCGTTGGGCGTGCCCGGCGGCAGCTTCAGCGTGACCGGCGGCCCGCCCAGCGTGGGCACCCGCACCTCGCCGCCGAGCGCGGCCTCGTCGAACGTCACCGGCACGGTGACGGTGAGGTTGTCGCCCTTGCGGCCGAACACCGGGTGCTTGCCGACGTGCACGACCACGTACAGGTCGCCCGCCGGACCGCCGCGCTCGCCCGGTGCGCCCTTGCCGCGCAGCCGGATCCGCTGGCCGTCGCTGACGCCCGCGGGGATGCGCACCTGCATCGTCCGCGAGGACTTGGCCCGGCCGCTGCCCTTGCAGACGTCGCAAGGGGTCTCGGCGATCAGACCGCGCCCCTTGCAGTCGGGGCAGGGGTCGGTGAGGGAGAAGCCGCCGCCGCTGCCCCGCGCGACCTGCCCGGTGCCGACGCAGGTCGGGCACACACGCGGTGTGCCGTTCTTGTCGCCGGTGCCCGAACAGGCCTTGCAGGGCGCCTGGGAGGACATCCTGAGCGGGACGGTCGCCCCCTCGATCGCCTCGGTGAAACTGAGCGTGACCTCGGACTCGATGTCCTGGCCACGCCGCGGCTGCGTCCGCGTGCCCGCGCCGCCGCCGCGGCCGAACAGGCCCCCGAAGACGTCACCGAGACCGCCGCCGAAGCCTCCGCCCTGCCCGGCCGGACCGCCGAACAGGTCGCTGAGGTCGAAGTTGAACGTGCCGCCGCCGGCGCCCGGCCCCGGGCGGAAGCCGCCGTTGCCGAACAGTGCGCGGGCCTCGTCGTACTCCTTGCGCTTCTTGGGGTCGCCGAGGACGTCGTGCGCCTCGGAGATCTCCTTGAACCGCTCCTCGGCCTTGGCGTTGCCCTTGTTGGCGTCCGGGTGGTACTCGCGGGCGAGCTTCCGGTACGCCTTCTTGATCTCGGCCTCGGTGGCGTCCTTGGGGACGCCGAGGACCTTGTAGTAGTCCTTCTCGATGAAGTCCTTGGTACTCATCCCCGACGTCCCTCCTTCCCGTTGTCCGTGATTGGGTCAGCCCTCCTCCGGGCCACCGTTCTCCTTGTCGTCCGCCTGGTCCGCGGCACCGGCGTTCTCGGCGCTCTCGGCCTTCTTGTCGGCCTTGACCGTCTGCGCGCCCGGCTGCGGTTCGGCGACGGCCACCCGCGCGGGGCGGATGGTGCGTTCGCCGATGCGATACCCCGGCTGGAGGATCGCGACGCAGGTCGTCTCGGTGACGTCCGGGGCGTAGGAGTGCATCAGGGCCTCGTGGATCGTCGGGTCGAAGGGCTCGCCCTCCTTGCCGAACTGCTGCAGGCCCATCTTCGCCACGGTCGTCTCCAGCGACTCGGCGACCGACTTGAAGCCGCCGACCAGCTCGCCGTGCTCCCGCGCCCGGCCGATGTCGTCGAGCACGGGAAGGAGTTCGGTCAGCAGGTTCGCGACCGCCATCTCCTTGACCGCGACCCGGTCGCGCTCGACCCGGCGGCGGTAGTTCTGGAACTCGGCCTGGAGCCGCTGCAGGTCCGCGGTGCGCTCGTTGAGCGCGGTGCGCACCTGGTCCAGCTGAGCCACCAGGGCCGCGTTCTGGCCCGTGTCCCCGGCCGGGGCCGCCGCCTCCTCCTCCGCGGAGGGGGTGGGGGCGGCCTGCGGCTCGGCGTCCTCGGAAGCGGCGCCGGAGGGGACCTCGGGCTGCGGCTGCTGCGGCTGCCGGGGCTGCTGCTGCTCGTCGAAGCCCGGGTTCTCCTCCGTCACGCGGCACCGTCCTTCCGGTCGTCGTCGACGATCTCGGCGTCGACGACGTCGTCGTCGGCCTTGGTCTCACCGGCACCGGCCGAGGCGCCGCCCGCCGCCTGCGCGGCCTGGGCGTCGGCGTACATGGCCTGGCCCAGCTTCTGGGAGACGGCCGCGACCTTCTCCGTGGCGGTGCGGATCTCGGCGGTGTCGTCGCCCTTGAGCTTCTCCTTCAGCTCGGCGACGGCCGCCTCGACCTCGGTCTTGATCTCGCCGGGGACCTTGTCCTGGTTGTCGGCCAGGAACTTCTCGGTCTGGTAGACCAGCTGCTCGCCCTGGTTGCGGGTCTCGGCGGCCTCGCGGCGCTTGTGGTCCTCCTCCGCGTAGCGCTCGGCCTCCTCGCGCATGCGGTCGACCTCTTCCTTCGGGAGCGAGGAGCCGCCGGTGACGGTCATCTTCTGCTCCTTGCCGGTGCCGAGGTCCTTCGCCGTGACATGCATGATGCCGTTGGCGTCGATGTCGAAGGAGACCTCGATCTGCGGGACGCCGCGCGGCGCCGGCGGCAGACCGGTCAGCTCGAACATGCCGAGCTTCTTGTTGTACGCCGCGATCTCGCGCTCGCCCTGGTAGACCTGGATCTGCACGGACGGCTGGTTGTCCTCGGCCGTCGTGAAGATCTCGGAGCGCTTGGTCGGGATCGTGGTGTTGCGCTCGATCAGCTTGGTCATGATGCCGCCCTTGGTCTCGATGCCGAGGGACAGCGGGGTGACGTCCAGCAGCAGGACGTCCTTGACCTCGCCCTTGAGGACACCGGCCTGGAGCGCGGCGCCGATGGAGACGACCTCGTCCGGGTTGACGCCCTTGTTGGCCTCCTTGCCGCCGGTCAGCTCCTTGACCAGGTCGGCGACGGCGGGCATACGGGTCGAGCCACCGACCAGGACGACGTGGTCGATCTCGCTGACGGAGATGCCGGCGTCCTTGATCACGTTGTTGAACGGGGTCTTGCAGCGCTCGAGCAGGTCCGCGGTCAGCTGCTGGAACTGGGCACGGGTGAGCTTCTCGTCGAGGTGCAGCGGGCCCTCGGCCGAGGCGGTGATGTAGGGCAGGTTGATCGAGGTCTCGGTGGACGAGGACAGCTCGATCTTCGCCTTCTCGGCGGCCTCGCGCAGACGCTGCAGCGCCATCTTGTCCTTGGACAGGTCCACGCCGTGGCCCGACTGGAACTGCTTGACCAGGTAGTCGACGATGCGCTGGTCCCAGTCGTCACCACCGAGGTGGTTGTCACCGTTGGTGGCCTTCACCTCGACCACACCGTCGCCGATCTCCAGCAGGGAGACGTCGAAGGTACCGCCACCGAGGTCGAAGACGAGGATGGTCTGGTCGTCCTTGTCGAGGCCGTAGGCCAGTGCGGCGGCCGTCGGCTCGTTGACGATGCGCAGCACGTTCAGACCGGCGATCTCACCGGCCTCCTTGGTCGCCTGGCGCTCGGCGTCGTTGAAGTACGCCGGGACGGTGATGACCGCGTCGGTCACCTTCTCGCCCAGGTACGCCTCGGCGTCCCGCTTCAGCTTCTGCAGCACGAAGGCGCTGATCTGCTGCGGGTTGAAGTCCTTGCCGTCCAGGTTGATCTTCCAGTCGGTGCCCATGTGGCGCTTGACCGACCGGATGGTCCTGTCGACGTTGGTCACGGCCTGGCGCTTGGCCACCTCACCGACCAGCACCTCACCGTTCTTGGCGAAGGCGACGACGGAAGGCGTGGTCCTGGCGCCCTCGGCGTTGGTGATGACGGTGGGCTCGCCGCCCTCCAGAACGCTGACGACGGAGTTAGTCGTGCCCAGGTCGATGCCGACCGCACGTGCCATTTCGATTCCTCCAGCTGACTTGAGTGGAACGGACTCAAGCATGCCTGACACCGGGAGGCCGGGTCAACAGACCTGAGTCGCTCAGACTCAACTCTTATCTGTTCATTACACGCAACGATCCTCTGACCTGGGAGGATGCGGCCGGGGATCGGCTATGGGCTCCGAAAAGGAAGTTGACGCGCAAGGCGCCGGGCCCGTGCGGGCGGCTCCTCGGACGACCGGCTGCGCGGCACACCGGGTGCCCGGCGCAGGCGCCCGCGGGGCGGGTCGGCGACCGGGCCGACCGAGCGGGGGCGGGGAGCGGTGGCGGTGACCGGGGATCGCCCCGGCTGCCCGGGCCGCCCGGGTCGCCCCGCCTGGGACCGGCCGCGGGGACCGGCTCCCTTCACTGCTCCGGATCCGGCTGCGGGTCCGGCTCCGGGTCCGGCTCCGGCCGCCGTACGGCCGTAGGACCCCTTCACGGCCCTTCCGGCCGCCCCGGCCGGCGTTCTCACCGTCGCCGTCGCCCTTGCCGTCGCCCTTGCCGTCGCCCTTGCCGTTGCCGTTGTCCGTGACGCCGCCGTCCCGGCATGCGTCCGTACCGTCGCCCTCACCGTCGTCCGGGCCGATTCCGGCGCCGCCGTCGACACCGGAACCCGCACCAGTGCGAGGACCACCACCACGGTAACCGCCGCCACCCAGCGCACGCCTCCCTGGGAGGCATGGCCCGCGTGGGTGAGCACCGCGACCGTGACACCGGCGAGCGCGCCGGCGCCCAGCAGTACGGTAGCGGCGCGCGGGGCGAGCCCGAGGCGCCGCAGACGGTGGGCGAGATGGTCCGGGCGGCCGCGCGGCAGGGGCCTGCGGGCCAGGCACCGCGACAGCACCACCAGGACGGCGTCCGCGCACACCACCGCGGTCAGCGCGAACAGCACCCAGGCGCTCGCGTCCAGCCCGTGCCCGGCGCGCACGAACACCGCCGCCGAGGCGAGCAGAAACCCGGCGAACAGCGCCCCGCCCGCGCCCAGCGCGACCCGGGCCGGATGCCAGTTGTGCATGAGGAAGCCGGTGAGCGCCGCGGCCAGCACGCTCAGCAGCACCGCGACCCCGTCCATCAGCTCCACGGCCGCGCAGGCCGCCACCCCGAACGCGGTCACCACCGCCACGCTCCCGGCCAGCCCGTCGGCGTGGTCGAGCCCCCGGAAGGCCACGGTGACGCAGGCGATCCACCCCGCGGCCAGCAGCCCGGCCCACGGCCCGGTCTCCGCGTACGGAACGACGACCAGCGCGGCCGGCGCCGTACCGGCGAGCGGCACCCACCAGCGCAGCCGGCAGTGGTCCACGAGCAGCCCGAGCGCGCCGACCCAGACCCCGGCCACCAGCATCCGTCCGGCCCCGCTGCCGAGCGGTGCGACCCCCGTCCAGTCACCGACACCGGTGACCAGGGCGGTGACCAGCAGGACGGCGATTCCCCCGGACAGCGGAACCGCCCGCTGCCGCCGCCGGCCCACGGCGCCGAGGCGCAGGGCGGGCCCGCGCAGCGCCGCCGCGAGCAGGGCGGAGAGCAGCAGAGCGGTGATGGCGACGACGATCCCGTAGAGCACGGATATAAGTTAGGGGCGTATGTACAGATTTGGCGTGAATAACACGATCGGAAGCGAGGTGCCATCACGGACACCCCGTTCGGCGCTGCCGCCCGTCCCCCGTCCGGCGCAATAGCTCCCCTCAGGGCCATACCGCCGGCCGTGTCGCCGGAGGCCGCGGGAGCCGTGCCGCCGGGCGCCATGTCAGGCAACCCTCAGCGATTCAGATCACCCCGTACCCGGCTACAGTGCGGCCGAAGATAGGGGTAATCTCGAACGGACTGCATAAGTTACCGCTTAGTAATACCGCCCCTTCGCAACCCTCGCAGGCCCGAGGAGCCCCCAATGCAACTCGCCGCGATCATCGTGTCGCTGGTCCTGATCGTGGTCGGCGTGGCACTGTTCGGCCGCGCTGTCCTGCAGATCGTCAACCACATGCGGATGGGCCAGCCGATTCCGGCCGGAACCCGCACCGACCAGCCCGCGCAGCGCACCCTCACCGTGGCACGTGAGTTCCTCGGCCACACCCGGATGAACCGCTGGGGCATCGTCGGCGTCGCGCACTGGTTCGTGGCGGTGGGCTTCTTCACCCTGCTGCTGACGATCGTCAACGCGATCGGTCAGCTCTTCCAGGCCGACTGGATCCTGCCGGTCCTCGGCGACTGGGCCCCGTACAACGTCTTCGTCGAGTTCATCGGCACGATGACCGTGCTCGGCATCCTGACCCTGATCGTCATCCGGCAGCTGAGCCACCCGCGCAAGCCGGGCCGCAAGTCCCGCTTCGCCGGCTCCAGCTTCGGCCAGGCGTACTTCGTCGAGGGCGTCATCCTGATCGTCGGCGTCTGCATCTTCATGCTGCACGCCCTCGAGGGCGCCCTGCACCACGTCGACGGCTACGAGGCCTCCTTCTTCATCTCGTACCCGGTCGTCGCCGCCCTGCAGGACCTGGACGTCCCCACGCTGCAGAACCTGGTCTACTTCTTCGCCGGCCTGAAGATCGCCACCTCCTTCATCTGGATGATCACGGTCGCGCTGAAGCAGGACATGGGCATCGCCTGGCACCGCTTCCTGGCCTTCCCGAACATCTGGTTCAAGCGCAACGCCGACGGCTCCACCTCGCTCGGCGCGCTGCTGCCGATGACCAGCGGCGGCAAGCCGATCGACTTCACCGACCCCGGTGAGGACGACGTCTTCGGCGTCTCCCAGGTCGAGCACTTCTCCTGGAAGGGCCTGCTGGACTTCTCCACCTGCACCGAGTGCGGCCGCTGCCAGTCGCAGTGCCCGGCCTGGAACACCGGCAAGCCCCTCTCCCCCAAGCTGCTGATCATGTCCCTGCGGGACAACGCCCACGCCAAGGCCCCCTACCTGCTGGCCGGCGGCGGCAAGACCATGGAGGGCGAGGAGAAGGCGACGAAGGAGCAGCTGGCCGGCGTGCCCGCCGCCGCCCTCGCCGAGGCCGAGCGCCCGCTGATCGGCACCGCCGAGGAGAACGGCGTCATCGACCCCGACGTGCTGTGGTCCTGCACCACCTGCGGCGCCTGCGTGGAGCAGTGCCCGGTGGACATCGAGCACATCGACCACATCGTCGACATGCGCCGCTACCAGGTCATGATCGAGTCCGCGTTCCCGTCCGAGGCGGGCACGATGCTCAAGAACCTGGAGAAGAAGGGCAACCCCTGGGGCCTGGCCAAGAAGCAGCGCCTGGAGTGGCTCAAGGAGGTCGACTTCGAGGTCCCCATCGTCGGCAAGGACATCGAGGACCTCTCCGAGGTCGAGTACCTGTACTGGGTCGGCTGCGCCGGCGCCCTGGAGGACCGCGCCAAGAAGACCACCAAGGCCTTCGCCGAGCTGCTGCACATCGCGGGCGTCAAGTTCGCGATCATGGGCGGCGACGAGAAGTGCACCGGTGACTCCGCCCGCCGCCTGGGCAACGAGCCCCTCTTCCAGGAACTCGGCATGGAGAACGTCGCCGCGCTGAACACGGCGTTCGGCGAGGAGATGGACGACGAGGGCAACGTCACGCCCGAGTCGAAGAAGCCGAAGTCGGCCAAGAAGATCGTCGCCACCTGCCCGCACTGCCTGAACACCCTGGGCAACGAGTACCCCCAGCTCGGCGGCGACTACGAGGTCATCCACCACACCCAGCTGCTGCAGCACCTCGTCGACGAGGGCAAGCTGATCCCGGTGACCCCGGTCGAGGGCATCATCACCTACCACGACCCCTGCTACCTGGGCCGCCACAACAAGATCTACACGCCCCCGCGCGAGATCATCTCCAGCGTCCCCGGCATCCGCAACGAGGAGATGCACCGCCACAAGGAACGCGGCTTCTGCTGCGGCGCCGGCGGCGCCCGGATGTGGATGGAGGAGCGCATCGGCAAGCGCATCAACAACGAGCGCGTCGACGAGGCCCTCTCCCTCGACCCGGACATCGTCTCCACCGCCTGCCCGTTCTGCCTGGTCATGCTCACCGACTCGGTCAACGGCAAGAAGAACGAGGGCAAGGCCAAGGAATCCGTCCAGGTCGTCGACGTCGCCCAGCTGCTGCTGGAGTCCGTCAAGACCCCGGCCGACCCCGAAGGCTCCGCCGAGACCGAGAGCGAGCCGGAGCCGGAGCCGGTGAAGTGACCGTCGCGGTCGGCGGGCGCGGGGCCGGCTGAGGCCGGCCGAGCTCGCTGAGCCGTCTGCGACCACACGCGAACGAAGGGCCGCCCGTCCCCCGGGCGGCCCTTCGCCGTACACCTGGCTCGTACGGACGGCCTTCCCCGTACAGCGGGCCCTCTCCCGCGCGGCCGGGCACGACCTGCCTCCCGCCCTCTCTCCCCCCTACGGATGACCGCCTCCCGCGAAGCACTACCCGGGACGGACCGGCGCACTACCGGGGACGGACACCGGGCCTGACGACCCCTTAGGGGATGTCACAGCTCGGCCGCAAAGGGGCCCGCAAAACCGGGGGCCGGACACGCGACCTTCCGCGACCAGGTACGTTCGAAGACGTGGCTGGATTCAGGATCGGACGCGGCCGGAACAACAACGGCGCTCCCAACGCGCACCCGCAACACCCCCCGTACGGACAGCAGACGCCGCAGGGGCCGTCGTACGGCTACCCGCAACCGCCTCAGCCGTACCCGCCGCAGCCGTCGTACGGCAGCGGCCCCGGCGGGCCGGGCGGCAGCCCCTGGCCGAGCCCGCACGGCCCCGGCCGGGGCCCTCACGGCGGCCCCGGGGGCGGCCACGGCGAGCCCGAGTACTTCGGCGACGGCGCCTACCCGCCCGGCGCCCCGCACGACCCGTACGCGGCCAACAACCCCGGGCACACCCAGGCCTTCTCCATCGACGACCCCTACGTCCAGGGCGACACCTACCAGGCCCCGCCCCCCGGCCCCGTGGGCCCGCGTCTGCACTGGAAGGACCTCCTCAAGGGCGTCGTCCTGTCCCCGGCCCAGACCTTCCTCCAGATGCGGGACTACACGATGTGGGGCCCCGCCCTCATCGTCACCTTCATCTACGGCCTGATCGCCGTCTTCGGCTTCGACGGCGCCCGCGAGGACGCGATCAACGCGACCCTCTCGAACGCCGTCCCGATCGTCCTGACGACGGCCGTGGCGATGGTGATCAGCTCCTTCATCCTGGGCGTGGTCACCCACACCCTGGCCCGCCAGCTCGGCGGCAACGGCGCCTGGCAGCCGACGGTCGGCCTCTCCATGCTGATCATGTCCCTGACCGACGCGCCCCGTCTGCTGGTCGCCATGTTCCTCGGCGGCGACGCGCCCTTCGTGCAGATCCTCGGCTGGGCCACCTGGGTCGCGGCCGGCGCCCTGCTCACGATGATGGTCAGCCGCTCCCACGACCTGCCCTGGCCGAAGGCCCTGGGCGCCTCCGCGATCCAGCTGATCGCCCTCCTGTCGATCGTGAAGCTGGGCACGTTCTAGAACGCCCTCGGGGCCACCGGGCCTCCGGCCGCACACGCAGAAGGGGCTTCCTCCCGGAAGCCCCTTCTCTCTGCCCTCAGCCCCTGCACGGGACCGTCTCTCAGGCGTCGAGCACCTGCCCCGCCCGCCTGACCACGGGCGGCTGGACGGACCACGGGAAGTCGATCCAGTCGTCCGTGCGCTTCCAGACGTACTCGCACTTCACCAGGGACTGCGTCTTCTCGTAGACGACGGCGCTGCGGACCTCGGCGACAGCGTCCAGGCAGAAGTCGCGGACCAGCTTGAGCGTCTTGCCCGTGTCGGCGACGTCGTCCGCGATCAGCACCTTCTTGTCGGTGAAGTCGATGGCGTTCGGGACGGGCGCCAGCATGACCGGCATCTCGAGCGTCGTCCCGACACCCGTATAGAACTCCACGTTGACCAGGTGGATGTTCTTGCAGTCGAGGGCGTAGGCGAGGCCGCCGGCGACGAAGACACCGCCGCGGGCGATGGAGAGCACTATGTCCGGCTGGTAGCCGTCGTCCGCGATGGCCTGTGCGAGTTCGCGCACCGCCACGCCGAACTGCTCGTAGGTGAGATTCTCCCGTGCGTCGCTCATGCCGCTCAAACCTGGGTCCGGTGGAAGTTGAGGTAGGACCGCGAGGCGGTGGGGCCGCGCTGTCCCTGGTACCGCGAGCCGTAGCGCTCACTGCCGTAGGGGAACTCGGCGGGCGAGCTGAGCCGGAACATGCACAGCTGGCCGATCTTCATGCCGGGCCACAGCTTGATCGGGAGCGTGGCGAGGTTCGACAGCTCCAGGGTGACGTGACCGGAGAACCCGGGGTCGATGAAGCCGGCGGTGGAGTGCGTCACCAGCCCGAGCCGGCCGAGCGAGCTCTTCCCCTCGAGGCGGGAGGCCAGATCGTCGGGGAGCGTGATCACCTCGTACGTCGAGGCCAGCACGAACTCACCGGGGTGCAGGATGAACGGCTCGTCGCCCTCCGGCTCCACCAGACGCGTCAGGTCGGCCTGCTCGACGGAGGGGTCGATGTGCGGGTACCGGTGGTTCTCGAACACCCGGAAGTACCGGTCCAGCCGCACGTCGATGCTCGACGGCTGCACCATGGATTCGTCGTAGGGATCGATGCGTACCCGCCCGGCATCGATCTCGGCCCGGATGTCCTTGTCTGAGAGAAGCACGCCCCGAGAATACGCAAGGCGCGCGGACCGGCCACAACCGCACCGTCCCGCGCGCCCACGTCCCTGTGCTCCGGCACCCTCCTCGGTCACCGGACGCTTACATCCCGCTGCATCCCGTGCCGCTCACTGCTGCTCCGCGGCCGTCTCTGCCCACTGATGCCTACTGCTGCCTGCCGCTGCCTACTGCTGCTTCTGCAGCGCGACCGGCACGACGCTGCGGAGCCGCGCACAGCGCGGACAGCGCAGCAGCCGGCCCGGGCCGAGTCGCTCGGCCTGCTGCATCGGGAACGAGGCGGCGGTGAACACGTGCCCATCGGCACAGCGGACGACGGTGCGCTCCATCAAGTCCAAGAGTCCCTTCCCCAGAGGCGCGTCTGGCTGACTGCCGTGACGACAAAAGCCACATTACGGGATCAAAGAGACGCCCCTCCAGGCGGCACTCCGCACGCTCACGCCCCCCTCACCGTACGCCCCAACTCGTACCCCTCGCAGCCTCATCCATCCCCTGAAACACAGTCAGGCCCCTGGGCTTGGACACCGGGGGCCTGGCATGAGGTAAAGTGGACGAGCGTCCGGACACCGATCACGGTCGGCGTTCTGGATCTTGCGCGGGTGTAGTTTAATGGTAGAACATCAGCTTCCCAAGCTGAGAGCGCGAGTTCGATTCTCGTCACCCGCTCCATACGAAACCCCAGGTCAGCGGCCTGGGGTTTGTTTTGACCAGGCAATTTGGGGGTTCCGCGCCTCCGCGTGCCGTAAGTCGAGCCAAAAGGTCGTCTCACGCGCGCCTTCAGGCGCCACTCTGGACGCGCCAGCCCCTTGGATACCCCCGTTCACCGGGCTGAGCCCGCGGCAGTTCGGCAAGCTGATCACCGCGCTGCGGCGTGAGGGTGCGGACCCGGTTCGCAAGGGCCGGCCCTGGAGCCTGCCGCTGGAGGACCGGGTGCTGCTGGTTGCCGCGTACTGGCGGACGAATCTGACCCTGCGGCAACTGGCGCCACTCGGACGATGTGGATCACGGGACGCCGCGTGGCGCGGAAGGCGGACGCGACCTGGCGGATTTGAGGAAGGACCTCGGTCGTTCCGGCGATGCCGTGCGGCGCCTCCGACAGGAAGTCCCGCTGGACGTCGATGGTGATGAGGGCCGACGACGCGAACCGCGGCGCTGTGTAGGGGTCCTCGTAGATCCGATCGATACTCACGACTGGCTCCCTCGTTGACCGTGCTCAGCATGCAGGAGTCCTCGACCGTGATGCTCGCAAAGTCGATGGAGCTCCTGGTCAGTTCCTCGAGCAGTGCCGCCGGTTGTCGGGTGAGCTCGGGGCACTTCTCCGTAGTCCAGGCCAGGGCTATGCGGGTACGAGGTCTCCCAGGGCTTCGCGAAGGGCGGTACCTACGACGCGCCCTGCCACAGCGACCTGCCGTAGCTCTTCCCCTTTCATGTAGCGGTAGCTCTGCGGAGGGTGGAAGGCTCCGGCAGAGCGCAGTGCGCTGAGGGTCACGGGCTCAGCAAATGAGAGCGGATCCTCCAACGTGAGGCCACTCGCCTGGGTCGCGCCGCTCATGTAGGCGTCGTACTCACGTCGGGTGATTCCCGTCCGTCCACTGTGAGCCGACCACACCTCCTGGGGGGAGGCCACATGGATCGAGGAGATGCGCGCCATGCCCACCAGAGCCATGGTGGGCGCGGTCGCGTAGAGCAGGACCGGGGTTCCGGGCGGCGCGGCGACGCGCTGGCGGCGGACCTCCACCGTCTTGCTGCCCGCCAGGATCGCGGTGGCGAAGCGTGGGTGGACGGACAGCAGCATCGCGCGTTCCGGATCGTTCACGTCGTTCTGTGCCCCTCTTGGTAGACCGCCTGGAACAGCTCGTTACTGATCTTCGACAGGGAGATCAGCGACAACGGTAGTCCCAGCTTCTTCGCCAGGGAGGTCAATCGTCGCAGCGTCACCGCCCTCGGGAAGATCTCGGTGTCCGAGAACCTCAACGCCATGGCACGACCGGAGGCATCGGCAGCTTCTTGAACCTCGGCTCGACCATATACGCCCAAGTGTTCGAATTTGGAGAAGAGGGCGTCAGGCGTGTCGATGAGCACCTCGTCGAGTCGCGAACTGCCCACCACCATCTGCCCTTCGCCGGGGGAGTTCCCCTCGCTGACGTACCACAGCAAGCGCGCCGGAACGCTCTCTCCGCGGCGGCTCGAGGAGCGGTAGTAGACGTGCTCCCTGCTGATGCCCAGGACGTCACTGCGCGGCATGAGCATGGCGGGCACGTTGAACAGCTCAGTCGACCAGCGCGGCTTGATGGGCACCAGGAAGGACGGCAGCTGGGAGTCGATGACCTTCGCCGGCCACCACGCACGCTCCACCATGGACGCGACCTCGGCGGGCATGTCAGCACGGAGCGAGGTCGTATCGACAGTCAGCTCGCGGGCGAGCCCGCCGGCCACAGCCTCCACCTCGGCTGCCGTCCCGCACGCGTTCACAAGGAGAGCGACGAGCCTGCCGTCATGCTCGAAGAACCCGTCGTCTCCAGCCGCAGATCTGGCGGCCTCGGAGGGATGCGGATCGTTGATGCGGATGATCTCGGCACCGCAGTCCCGGCCGAGTCGCTTGATCAGGAAGAGGAGCTGCCGGGCAAGAGTCTGTTCCAGCGGGTGGCCGGCTGTGCGGAGGACGGGGACGATGAGGGTTCGTCCGTCCGATGCCCACGCATAAAGGGCGACCGGACGTCCCTGACCGTCCCGGAGCAGCTCACGGTGCCAGGCGACCGTGTCCCCGTTCAGCGACCGCAGCCGCTCGGCGAAGGCCGATCCGTCGTCGCCACCCGACTGGTGGAAGAAGACGACCAGTTCATCCTCCGCACCCGGCGCCACTTCCCCAGACCGGAACTCCGTGCCCATCAAATCAGCCGGGCGGTACATCTGGGCCTGTCGCAACTCGTCCACATGCAGCGTCACGGTCGAAGGTGAGACCACCCGGACACGGGCGACCTCCCAGGCCACATCGGCCAGTCGGGAGAGCAGTGGATCGCGCGTCGCAAGGGCCTGCAGGCCAGCGCACGACGTCTCAGCCACATATCGCAAGCGGGACCGAAGCTCGGCGTCATCGGTCAGGTCGGGCATGGCATGACCGACCGCTTGGATGAGTTCGCGGCTTCGCTCGTCGACGGCTGACAGGTCCGGGGAGAGCTTGCGCAGACCGGTCAGTGCCGCCCGCTGGTGCCGACGCTCGGCCGTGTCCGAGAGATCCCGGATCTCATGGACCAGCTGGGGCGTGTATGCGAGTTCCACGAGGTCAGCCATCCAGCCGGCTTCCAGTGCACGGGATTCCTCCGCGCCGTCCGGGTTGGCGAGGCCGCGAAGATCGGCGAAGACTCCGTGGTCGACCGTGACCACTAGGAGAGCGTCGCTCTCCATCTCCGTGAACAGGTCCGGATGGCCGAGGTCCAGCCACCAGCCGTCCAGGATCTCACCGTCACGGCCACGGCCTCGCACCTCGCCGTCCGGGACGAAACCGAGGCTCCTCCACATCCCACTCAGGTTGTAGTCCCGTCGGCACTTGGCCTTGATCCCGAGCCGCTGTGGGTACCGCTTCTTGATGCCCTCCACCAGCCGACGGGCGATGCCCCGGCCACGCTGTTCCTCCGCCACACACAGGTGTGCGAGCCGAATACGCGCACTCCTCTTCGGCAGTCCGAACAGCGCGTAGCCGAGGACCTCGTCCCCTTCGACAGCGACGAGAAGGCCGCCGTCCTCCGCTGCTTTCCGGTAAGCCGGAGGTGTGAGAAGCCCCAGCGTCTTGGTGTAGCGATCACCCAGGGCTATGGCCTTGTCGATCAGCTCGTCCTGCACGGGCGAAACAGACACTAACTTGATCGCCATCGCTCCCCTCCGGTTGGGCCGGTCACCTCCGGCGCAACTCCCCTGCGGTAGGCATGCAGGAGAAGCTGAGCTCATTCAGAGACCGCCCCTCAAGGGAGCACAGGGGGCGCACAGTACTCCGGACAATGTCCCAACCGCCGTACAGCCAAGCGCATCACTCGGGACAAGGCCCTCAGTCCGCCGATGAGGACGGCGTTGCGGGAAGAGGGCTGCAGTCTTGCCGGTCAGTCCGTCGTGCCGGTCGCTCGGTACTGCTGTTGCTCTCGGCCCGGGTCCGTGCGTCCGTCGCGGCTGTCGTCGTCGGGCCCCGGAAGCGGGTCCGCTGTACGCGTCCGCGAGGACGTTGGCGACGCTCTCGGCCTCTGTCTGGAGATCCTTGAACTCCTTGGCCGTCTTGCGTACGAAGTCCTTGGTGACGGCGGCGTTGACGCCCTTCCAACGGGCTCGGTCCGACTTCTTCGTCAAGCCGTCCCGGGCATCGGTCGCAAGCTCGGCCAGGTCGTCGGCCATCTTTCGCCAATCGGACGCAGCCGTGCCCAGCTTGGTGAGGTCCAAGGCCATGAGATCCGAATACGAGAAGTTGCTCATGGCGCTTCCTACTTGAAGTAGTCGTTCAACGCCGAGACGGGGAGCGTTCCCGTACGGCCACTGATCTCGGCGGCGATTCTGGCGTCTTCCTGCCCGTGCAGCTTCTTGCTGTAGTCCAGATGGTTGGAGATGTGCGCGCAGGCCTGCAGCACATGCTTCACCTGCGAAGTCCAGATCTCGACAGTCGACTCCAGTTCCGAACCGAGGGCGAGATTACGGCTCTTGAGCTCCGAGGCCGCTTGCATGGTGGTCCCGGACCCGTTGTCGTCCGCGCCCATTCCGGCTATATCGGACTTCTTTCTCAGCTCGCTGTGGAGAACGAACGCCTCATGGCCGACAGCGCCGAGGTCGTCCTGGTAGACCACGAGGTCCGCGTCACCTGCAGCTGTCGGTCCAGCCTGATTCAGTTGCATTCGGGCAGCCCGACCGTCCAACGCCGCAGCCCTGACCTTCTCCCACTCTTCCCAAGTCAATTCGTTCCCCCGTGTCGCTCCCACAGCTGCGTGGGGTTTGCAGCAGTCACTGCACTTCGCGGGTGCGAGGTTATCAACCACCTGTGTGGAGCGGACAGTTGAGCTTGTCACACCTCTTGAGGACATGGAATGACGGCGGGAAGGCTCGCGCATCAGGACACGGCAGTGCCCGTGTTCCCTTTTGTGATGAAGCAGCAGCTCACACACCCCGAGGGGCCGGATCTTTCTGTGGTTCTTTCTAGCCGTCCAGGTCCTGTTCCTGATCTGGATCATTGCGGGTCTGGCGAACAGCAGCAGCGCGGCGGACGACTGCCGGGGACTGACGGGTGAGGACCTGGAGCTGTGCAAGGACGCAGGCGATCTCGGCACCGCCCTCGGGGCGAGCCTCGTCGTCGCCCTGTGGGCGGCGGCCGACGTGATCCTCGGGTTCTCGTACCTGATCTACCGGCTCGCCAGTCGCCGTGCATGAAAGCGTGTGGCCCCGCACCGGTTATGCGGGTGCAGGGCCACACGCAGCAGGGATTGACGGACCGTCAGGCCAGTTCGTGTTCCTCCGCAGGCCGACGGGACGCCTCCGGCTCGGGCGCATCCGCCCGCGGCCGGGACAGGGGCCCCGGCCACCAGAAGTGGCGGCGGAGGTCCAGGGCGAGGGCCGGGACCAGGACCGTGCGGACGAGGAACGTGTCCAGGAGGACGCCGATGCCGACGAGGACGCCCATCTGGGCCATGGTCACCAGGGGCAGGCCCGCGAAGACCGCGAAGGTGGCGGCGAGGACGATGCCGGCGGAGGTGATGACGCCGCCGGTGCTGGTCAGGCCCTCCAGGACGCCGCGGGTGTGGCCGAGGCGGGCCGTCTCCTCCTTCACGCGGTGCATGAGGAAGATGTTGTAGTCGATGCCCAGGGCGACCAGGAAGACGAAGCCCATGAGGGGGATCGACCAGTCGACACCGCCGTGGTCCAGGACGTGCTCGAAGATCAGGTTCGAGGCGCCGAGGGCGGCGACGTAGGACAGGACCACCGTGGCCAGCAGCAGGATCGGGGCGACCAGGGCGCGCAGCAGCCAGATCAGCACGGCCAGGACGACCAGCAGCACGATCGGGATGACCGTGGTCAGGTCGCGGTCGGCGGCACGCTGGGTGTCGAGGCTCTCGGCGGTGGTGCCGCCGACCAGGGCGTCCGCGCCGTCCACCCGGTGCACGGCCTCGCGCAGGTCGTCGATGGTGTCCTTGGCGGCCTGGCTGTCGGGGGCGTCCTTCAGTACGACGGAGAGCATGGTGAGTTCGCCGTCGGGGGTGCGGTCCGCCTGCTGTTCGACGCGGGCGACGCCGTCGACCTCGGTGGCCGCCTCGCGGACCTCGCCGGCGCGGTCGGTGGCGGTGATGATCTGGGCGGGGTCGGAGGCGCCGGACGGGTAGTGGGCGGAGATGCGCTCCTGGGCGACGACCGACTCGGGCTTGTCCTGGAACAGCTCCTCCTGGGTCAGGCCCATGGAGATGCCCGCGGTGCTGAGGGCGAGGACGCCGGTGACGGCGACGGTCGAGAGCCAGGACCAGCGGGGGTGCCGGGCCACGGCCGTGGCGATGCGGGACCAGACGGTGCGCTCCTTGCGGGCCGGGGTGCCGGCGCGCGGCACGAAGGGCCAGAACACCCAGCGGCCGGTGATGCTGAGCAGCGCCGGGAGCGCGGTGATCATCGCCAGGTAGCCGCAGACGACGCCGATCGCGCCGACCAGGCCCAGCGAGCGCGAGGAGTTGATGTCGGCGAAGGCCAGGCAGGCCAGGCCGACGGCGATGGTGGAGGCGGAGGCGAGGATCGCCGGGCCGGAGCGGGACACCGCGATCCGCATGGCCTCGTGCCGGTTCTCGTGGCGGTGCAGCTCCTCGCGATAGCGGGCGATGAGGAGCAGCGCGTAGTCGGTGCCGACGCCGAAGACGAGCACCATGAGCACACCGGCGCTCTGCGGGTCGACCGGCAGGCCGGTGTGCTTGGCGAGCAGGTAGGTGGCGGACTGGGTGAGGACGGCGGCGAAGCCGACCGACAGCAGGGGCAGCAGCCACAGGAACGGGCTGCGGTAGGTGATCAGCAGCAGCACGGTCACCACAGCGGCGGTGGCGATCAGCAGCGTGGAGTCGAGGCCGTCGAAGACGGCGACGGTGTCGGTGAGGGAGCCGGCCGGGCCGCCGACGGCGACCTCGACGCCCGGCGGGGCGTTGGCGCCGGCGATGTCGCGCAGTTCCTCGATGGTGTCGGTGATCTCGTCCTCGGCGTCCAGCGGCACCACGGTCATCAGGGCCTTGCCGTCGTCGGACGGCATCGGCGGCGAGACCTGCTCGCCGTCCGCCACGTACGGCGCGAAGGCGCCGCGGTCGGCGGCGGCCTTCTGCTCGGCGCCCTCGCCGGTGTAGACGACCACGGCGGGCATGACCGTGTCCGTACGGAACTTCTCCAGCTCGGTGTTGACCTGCGCGGACTCGGCGCCGCGCGGCAGGAAGGCGTTGGCGCTGGTGTCCTCGACCTCGCCGAGTTTTCCGGCAAGGGGTCCGAGGGCGACGGCCGCGATCAGCCAGGCCGCCAGGACGATCCTGCCCAGCAGGGGGTTTGCCCAGCCGCGCCGCGCGCCGGGTGTGCGGGCGGCGCGTTTCAGCAGCGCTTGCATGAGTAGTCTCCTTCGTGGAAGCGCGCCGCCGCCGGCCGCCGAGGCGGCCGGTGCAGGGCGCACGGGACCGGCACCACGGCGCTTGAGGTGTGACGGCCTGCCGTGGCGTTCGGGATGGATGTGTCCTCGGGTGTGCTCTCCGGTACGGCCGGGAGTGGGCGCTCCCGGCCGTATACCGGCCGTACACCCGCATACGGGCCTGGAATCATCCGTACACCCGCAGGAGGGCCAGGAATTCGGTGGCCCGGAGGGGTACGCGGGGTACGGAGTACGCGGGGTACGGGGTACGCGGGGTACGGGGTACGCGGGGTCGCTATTCGATCTCGCGCATCATCTTCTCCATCGAGCCGACGGCCCGCCGGGTCTGCATCAGCTCCTCCAGGGTGTGCCGCTGCTCCTCGACGGACCGGCGCTGCAACTCCACCGTGTCCTCGAGGAGTTGGGCGTACTTGGTGGCCAGTTCCTTGTACTGCTCCTCGCGCGCGGCCAGCATCCGGGCCCGCCAGGTGGCGGCGACCTGCCAGACGATCACGATGAGCAGGGTGAAGAACCCGGCCGCACCGACGGCACCGACCAGGACCCCCCACTCGTCCGCTCCGGCGGCGAGCGTCACCAGTTCTGCATTCACTTCGCTTCCTCTTTCGCGGTCCGGTCAGCGGTCTCGGTGATCGTCGCGGCCGCTCGGGCGATGACGTGCGGTGACAACTCGTAGAAGAAGGGAGCGACTTCGAAGTACTTCATCGCCTTGCCGTCCTCCGCGAGTTCCAGCGTGCCGACGACCAGTCCGGCGGCCTCCAGCCGCTGGAGGTGCATGTGCAGCAACGGCCGGCCCATGCCGATCTGGCGGGCCAGGGCGCTGACGTAGTTCCTGCCCTCCATCAGCGCCGCGACGATCCGCATGCGGTGCGGGTTGCCTAGATGAATGAGTCCAAGGGATCGCCTGCGGACATGAGACGAGGGCGTCCAACGTCGATGTGTGACGAACGACCTG
>NZ_BAAAGU010000046.1:0-62027 GCF_039524635.1 Streptomyces thermocarboxydovorans
CAGTCGCTGCGACAGATCAACACCCACGAAGAACAATGATGCCGCAGCTCGCTACATCACCACATGAGACATCGTCTAAGCCCGACTTCTCCGGAAACTTCTGAAATGAACGTGGACTTTGCCGTCCGGGACGTGCGGTTGGTGTTCGACAGCGTGGGCCCGACACCCTTGTGGTACTGCTTTCCCTGACTGGACGGTATGTAGACGCCTTGATCGGGGCCGCAGTACTCGCCGTTTGGTGAATCGCCCTTGGGGGGCGGAACAGGACTGGTCGGTTCCTCTGGGGTGTTGCTGCCCTCGTCGGGCATCTCGATCAGATCCTCTTCCGGCTCTTCCGGAGGTGCCGTATGGATCTGGCTGTCATCCACTGCAATGGGATTACTTGCGGTGGATGGGGTATCCGCGTTTTGCGCGGCTGTGGCTGGTCCGGCCACGCCTACGCAGAGCACGAGCGCCGTTGCGGAAACGAGCGCTCCTCGGGTTGCGAAGATGCTCATGAGCACCTTTCTGCTTGAACCGCTCCCCCTGAGCGGCCGAGTGCCTGAACGCTATGTGAGAGTCATGTGCGCGACAAGAAGATCTGTGGCCTTCTGAGGACAACTTGAGCAATGTGGCCCTGAGTTGGATCGCGTCTCAGACGACGCTTCTTCGTCCGTGAACGTCCTCGTGCTGGACTCGGTGGGTCTCGGCGACGGCCGCGTCCGCACCGGCGGCGTCCTGCGGGGGGTCGCCGGTGGCCCGGCCGACCGTCCGTGCTTGACGGCGCCGGTCGTCCGGCCGTGTCCTCCGCCTGGGCGCCCGCCCGTGCCTGCCGCCCGGGGCTCCGCGCATCCGGCAGCCGTCACGTGGCCGGCCCGATGAGGTGGCCCGGGCGTGCCGGCGGCCCGGCAGGGCATGGTCGGTGACCTGGGATGCCCTGCGAGCCGGTTCGTGTCGACCTGTGGATGCCTTGCGAACGGGTTCGTTCCCGGTCCGAGCCGTTCGCGCGGTGACGCGGGACTAGTCCGGCTGGTGTTCCGGGCCGCCGAAGTCCGGGCTGGTGTAGTCGGGGCTGGAGTAGCTCGGGCGGGAGGCGCGGGTGGAGCCGCCCTCCGGGCTGCTGAAGCCCGGGCGGGCGTAGCCGAGGTTCGGGATCCGGCTGACGGGTGCGGACGGTGCCGTGGTGCGGTGCAGTGCGGCCGTCTCCGGGTCGGCGAGGGCGTCCCTCAGGAACGGGACTATGCCCCGTTCCAGCAGGGCCTCGCGCCAGGCCTCCCTGGCACGAGAAAGTTCCTCGTCGGCCTCCGGGTACGGTCCGCCCAGTGCGGACGGCTTGTTGCGCAGCGCGGTGAGCAGCAGGCCGATCGCGGCGACGAGGATCGCCACCGCCGTCACGGCACCGAACACCCAGCCCGTGGTGAGCATGGTCCGGGCGAACGCGGCGTCCGGGTCGAGCATCCGCAGGACGTAGCCGACCAGCAGGAAGATGCCCGCCGCGGTGCCGGCCAGCACCGGGGCCAGTACGGCGACCACGGCGACGACACCCGCGCCGGCCGCCTCGGCGACCTCGCCCATGCCGCCGGTGAGGCCCACCGCGCCGGCGGACTGTTCGGCGGAGGCGGGGCCGGACTCGCGTACGGACGGGTCGGCCGGTGCCGAGGGGCGGCGCAGTTCCTCGCGGACCTTGACGTAGTGCTGGTACTCGGCCGCCGCGGCGGCCGTGATGATCGCGGTGGCGCCCAGCGCCATGGTGCGCAGTTGTTCCGTGTTGAGCCGCTGACCGACAGCGGCGAGTTCCGGGCGGTGTGGTGCGGAGCGCAGCGCCTCATCGAGAACCCGCTCGAACTCCTGGCGGTCCTCGCTCAACAGGTGCTGCGGAACGCTGTTCATGTGCATCCCCCGATGCTCCGTAGGGCTTGGGGCTCGGCATGCTGACGAGCCGTCGGGCAGAAACGGAGGGGAGCCTGCTACGGATAAGCCGATGGTAGAGCGGTGACGGCGCGCGGTGACAGGGGGTTTACCGAAATTGACGCCGCGCGGACCCGGGAACCGGGCTCGGAACGTCCGGTCCGCCCAACGGTCACATGGACAGTGGCAGTTGCTGGACCAGCAGCTTTCCTGCCATGGTCACGCCGCCGTCCATGGCGATGGCCAGCCCGTCGGCGTAGACGTGCGGTCCCTCGACGACGGGGCCGGATTCGTCCCCTCCGTCCTCGGAGCCGACCTCGCCCAGCAGGTACGGAATGGGGCTGTGGCCGTGAACGACCCGGGTGCCGCCGTACGTATCGAGAAGGGAGCGCACCGCGTCGGCGCCGCCCTCGTCGCGGAAGGAGAACCGCTTGGTGAATTTGCGGAACAGGTCCCAGACCTCGTCCGCGTCGTTACGGGTGAGCGTCTCGCGGACGGTGTCGTTGACCTCCTCGATGGAGCGGCCGAAGTCGAGGTAGGCCGTGGTGTCGGAGTGCAGCAGCAGATGCCCGTCGACCTCCTCCACGGCGTCGAGGCGGGCCATCCACTGCAGGTGGTGGTCCTGGAGGCGGTCCATGTCGGTCTTCTGGCCGCCGTTGAGCAGCCAGGCCGCCTGGAAGGTGGCGGTGCCCGCGCCGGAGTTGACCGGGGTGTCGCCGAAGCGCTTGGCGCCGAGCAGCAGCAGCTCGTGGTTGCCCATGAGCGCCTTGCAGTAGCCGCCGGCCGCGGCGGCCTCGGCGGACAGGCGCATCACCAGGTCGATGACGCCGATGCCGTCCGGGCCGCGGTCGGTGAAGTCGCCCAGGAACCACAGCCGGGCGGTGCCCGCGCACCACCGGCCCGCGGAGTCGATCAGGCCCTTCTCCTGCAGCGCTGCCACCAGCTCGTCCAGGTAGCCGTGGACGTCACCGACCACGTACAGCGGGCCGGGGCCGCCGGCCGGCTGGGGGGCGGGGACGGAAACGGGATCGACGGTCACCTGGACAGTGTCCCCCCGGTTGATGACCGGGAGATCCCGCTGTGTGGGTGTGTATCCCTCCGGGTACGCCTCCTCGGCCGGGGGGACGACGTCGCCGGGGTGGGTGCTCTGGGTGTACGGACCGGTCTCGTGGACGTACGCGGGTACCCGGAAGTCGCGCAGCGTCGCCGTCCGCTCCACTTCGGGTCCCTGACCGGCCCCCTGAGTCATCGACCCCTCCACCATCGCGCCGCATCTGCACCGCTCGGACTGCCTGGTCGCAGCGGCCCGCGGTGTCGTGGGCCCATCATAGGAATGCGAATCGCGCCATGTGATGACCCAGGGGTGGTGAATCAGAGCAGGGCTCCAGTTCATCGCGGCTTTCGCCCTGATTGTGCCGGGCTGCGACCGCCTCACCGGCCCTCTCGCCCTGCTCTCGCCCTGGTCGCCCGGCGCGGGAGCGGACCGTCCTCCTCGGGCGACCGGCCCGTTTTCGCCCGGAGGAGTGGTGCCGTCCGCTGCCCTCAAGGCTGCGGAAGCTCCGGCTCCGCCCCGGTGGGCGGACCGGGGCGCGAGGGGCTCCACCCCTCCAGGAGCCCGTCGCCGTCTTCCGCCGGTGCCCCGGTCAGGCGCCCCTCGGCGACCTCGGCGGGCTGACCGTCGTCCGCGAGGGGCGCCGCTGGGACGAGGTGCGCACGATCAGCTCGGTCGGTATCACCTGCTCCACCGGGTGGTCGGATTCGACTCCCTCGATGGCGTCGATCAGCAGCTGGACGACCGCGGTGCCGATGCGGCGCGGCTTGAGGGAGAGCGTGGTGACGGGCGGGTCGGTGTTGGCGTAGACCGTGGACTCGCTGCAGCAGACCAGCAGCAGGTCGTCCGGCACGCGCAGCCCGTAGCGCCGGGCGGCGGCCAGCAGATCGGTGCCGTTCGGGTCGAACAGGCCGTAGACGGCGTCGGGGCGGTCGGGACGGGCGAGCAGCCGGTCGGCCGCTACGGCGCCCGCGCAGGGGTCGTGCGCCGGGTAGGCCTCGTACACCGGGTCCTGGCCCACGCGCTCGCACCAGCGCAGATACGCGGTGGTCGACAGGTGGGTGTAGGTGTCGGTCGTGGTGCCCGTCAGCAGGCCGATGCGCCGGGCGCCCGCGTCGGCGAGATGGTCGAGGATGCCGAGGACGGCGGCCTCGTGGTCGTTGTCCACCCAGGCCGTGACCGGCAGGGCGCCGGCCGGGCGTCCGTCGGAGACGACCGGTAAACCCTGCCGGACGAGCTCGCTGACCACCGGGTCGCGGTCGGAGGGGTCGATGACCACCGTGCCGTCCAGCGCGACGTTGGACCACACGTCGTGGCGGGAGGTCGCGGGCAGGATGACGAGGGCGTAGCCGCGGGCGAGCGCGGCGGAGGTGGCGGCGCGGGCCATCTCGGCGAAGTACGCGAACTCGGTGAAGGTGAAAGGTTCATCCCCGTAGGTCGTGACCGTCAGGCCGATGAGTCCCGACTTGCCGGTGCGGAGCGTACGGGCGGCGGCCGAGGGGCGGTAGCCCAGCCGGTCGGCGACCTCGCGGACATGCCGGCGGGTGGCGTCCGGGAGCCGGCCCTTGCCGTTGAGGGCATCGGAGACGGTTGTGATGGAGACTCCGGCGGCGGCGGCCACGTCCCTGATGCCCGCTCGACCCGGCCGGCTGCCTCGGCGTGAGGTTTCCGCGCGGCTCACCTGGTGCTTCCCTGCTGCTGTCATGGCGAGCCGATAGTAGGGCTCATGCGGTGGGGTAGGGCGGACGCATATGCGGGCGTTGACAGGCACGTTTCTGCATGATCATAAACGCTGAATTCCCTTGGATAGCAAGGAGGTTGAGCGCTCCCACGACGGGACCTGTCGTGCCGCTGCACGCGGGCCTGTCGAGGGTGCGATGTTGCGAAGAGGTCTCAACTCACCTGCACGGGTGATGCGCGCTACGGCGCAAGCCACCGGCGCATAGATATATGTGAGGCGCGCCCCCGCGGTGCGCGCCTTTCGTGCGCCTATGGGGATGTGTTGCCCCTGTTGTACCTGTGACGTATGAGGAACCACCTCGGGACGCCCGTCGCCGCTCTACGCAGCCGCGCGGAATCCTCATAAGGTGAGCAGTATTGATGTCGGCGGCGGTCATGGGCCGCCGGTCTTGTCGAGGAGGACTGCGGTGAGCGAGACGAGTCCCAGGCTGCGCGCCGAGCTGGAAGGGATTCCCACCTACAAGCCCGGCAAGCCGGCGGCGGCCGGTGGTCCGGTGGCCTACAAGCTGTCCTCCAACGAGAACCCCTATCCGCCGCTCCCGGGCGTGATGGAGAAGGTCACGGCCGCGGCCTCGTCCTTCAACCGCTACCCGGACATGGCCTGTACGGCGCTGATGGAGGAGCTCGCGGAGCGCTTCGCGGTTCCGGTGTCGCACCTGGCCACCGGCACGGGCTCGGTCGGCGTCGCCCAGCAGCTGCTGCAGTCCACCTCCGGTCCGGGCGACGAGGTGATCTACGCCTGGCGGTCCTTCGAGGCGTACCCGATCATCACCCAGATCAGCGGCGCCACGTCCGTGAAGGTGCCGCTGACGGCGGGCGAGGTGCACGACCTGGACGCCATGGCCGCGGCGATCACCGACCGGACGCGGCTCATCTTCGTCTGCAACCCCAACAACCCGACCGGCACGGTGGTGCGGCGGGCCGAGCTCGAGCGCTTCCTCGACCGGGTGCCCGGTGACGTCCTCGTGGTCCTCGACGAGGCCTACCGCGAGTTCATCCGGGACCCCGAGGTGCCCGACGGGGTCGACATCTACCGGGACCGGCCCAACGTCTGTGTGCTGCGGACCTTCTCCAAGGCGTACGGCCTGGCGGGGCTGCGGGTGGGCTTCGCCATCGCCCATGAGCCGGTGGCGGCGGCGCTGCGCAAGACGGCGGTGCCGTTCGGCGTCAGCCAGATCGCCCAGGACGCGGCGATCGCCTCGCTGCGGGCCGAGGACGAGCTGATCGGACGGGTCGGCTCGCTGGTCTGCGAGCGCAACCGCGTGGTGGAGGGGCTGCGGGCCCAGGGGTGGACGGTGCCGGAGACCCAGGCCAACTTCGTGTGGCTGCGCCTGGGGGAGCGGACGGTGGCGTTCGCCGAGGCGTGCGAGCAGGCGGGCGTGGTGATCCGGCCGTTCCCCGGCGAGGGTGTGCGGGTCACGGTCGGTGAGTCCGAGGCGAACGACATCTTCCTGAAGGTGGCGGAGGAGTTCCGCAAGGAGTCCTGAAGCACGCGAGCAGTCCTGCAACGAGGACCAAGGAGCCGGTCCGCGACTCAGCCGTAAGCCGGCTCCACGCGTATCGGGTCGCCGTCGCGGACGGTCGCGAGCCGCCGCGGGTCCTGGTCGATCCGGCCCAGGACGTTGCACGGGCTCGCCAGGCGGCATTCGTCCCCGTGGGAGATCGGCGTGGGTCCGAAGGGGAGGGCCAGGGCGTCACCGTCGGTCCAGAAGGCGACGGTGCCGGGCTCGACCACCTGCCGGGCGTCCGCCGTTTCACGTGAAACGGCCACACCCGTGTCGAAGTAGACCTCTTCGCCCCAGGTCCGGGCGGTGGAGGTGAGGGGCAGTGCCTTGGCGAGGGCCTGGGTGGTGGGGGTGTCGTCGAGGGTCGCGGTGAGGTGCCCCGCCGGCCAGGAGATGCGGATACGTGTGCTCATGGCCGCAAATTCAACAGAGTGTTGAAGTTCTTGCCAAGGGCTTGACGTCACAGGGGACCCCCCTTCCTGGTCCGAAAAGGGGTAAGTCATAATTGCTTGTGAATGTGAACGCGTTCACAAGCGCGGGTAAGGAGTGACGACGTGGACCTGGCTCTGGCGCCGGAGACCCTGGCGCGATGGCAGTTCGGCATCACCACCGTCTACCACTTCCTGTTCGTTCCCCTGACGATCTCCCTGGCCGCCCTCACCGCCGGCCTGCAGACCGCGTGGGTGCGCACGGAGAAGGAGAAGTACCTCAGGGCGACCAAGTTCTGGGGCAAGCTCTTCCTGATCAACATCGCCATGGGTGTGGTCACCGGCATCGTGCAGGAGTTCCAGTTCGGCATGAACTGGTCCGACTACTCGCGCTTCGTCGGTGACGTCTTCGGCGCCCCGCTCGCCTTCGAGGCGCTGATCGCCTTCTTCTTCGAGTCCACCTTCATCGGCCTGTGGATCTTCGGCTGGGACCGGCTGCCCAGGAAGATCCACCTCGCCTGCATCTGGATGGTCTCGATCGGCACCCTGCTGTCGGCGTACTTCATCCTCGCCGCCAACTCCTGGATGCAGCACCCCGTCGGCTACCGCATCAACGAGGAGAAGGGCCGCGCCGAGCTGACCGACTTCTGGCTGGTGCTCACCCAGAACACCACCCTCAACCAGGTCTTCCACAGCTTCTCGGCCGCCTTCCTCACCGGTGGTGCGTTCATGGCCGGCATCGCCGCCTTCCACCTGATGCGGGGGAAGCACATCCCGGTGATGCGGACCTCCCTGCGGCTCGGCCTGGTCACCCTGGCCGTCGGCGGCCTGTTGACCGCCATCAGCGGAGACACCCTCGGCAAGGTCATGTACGAGCAGCAGCCGATGAAGATGGCCGCCGCCGAGGCCCTCTGGGACGGCGAGGAACCGGCGCCCTTCTCGGTGTTCGCCTACGGGGACGTCGACGAGGGTCACAACAAGGTCGCCCTGGAGATCCCGGGCCTGCTGTCCTTCCTCGCCCACAGCGACTTCGAGTCGTACGTGCCCGGCATCAACGACACCAATGAGGCGCTGCAGGAGAAGTTCGGGCCCGGCGACTACAAGCCGATCGTCCCCGTCGCCTACTGGGGCTTCCGCTGGATGATCGGTTTCGGAATGGCGTCCCTCGCCCTCGGCGTGCTGGGGCTGTGGCTGACCCGGAAGAAGTTCATGCTGCCCGCGGCGTTGCGCACCGGGGAGGACGAGGTGCCGCATCTGGTGCTGTTCAGGCAGCCGCTCGGCGCGAGGCTCGGCCGTCTGTACTGGCTGCTGACGGTGTGGACCATGGCCTTCCCGCTGATTGCCAACGCCTGGGGATGGATCTTCACCGAGATGGGCCGTCAGCCCTGGGTCGTCTACGGCGTGATGCAGACCCGCGACGCCGTCTCCCCCGGCGCCTCCACGGCCGAGGTCGTCACCTCCATGTCCGTCTTCACCGCGCTGTACGCCGCCCTGGCCGTCATCGAGGTCAAGCTGCTCGCCAAGTACGTCAAGGCGGGCCCGCCCGAGCTGACCGAGAGCGACCTCAACCCGCCCACGAAGGTCGGCGGCGACCCCCGTGACGCCGACAAGCCGATGGCCTTCTCGTACTAGGCCGAGGGAGCAGCACCGTCATGGAACTGCACGACATCTGGTTCGTCCTGATCGCCGTCCTGTGGACCGGCTACTTCTTCCTGGAGGGCTTCGACTTCGGCGTCGGCATCCTCACCCGGCTGCTCGCCCGCGACCGGACCGAGAAGCGGGTGCTGATCAACACCATCGGGCCCGTCTGGGACGGCAACGAGGTGTGGCTGCTCACCGCCGGCGGAGCCACCTTCGCCGCCTTCCCCGAGTGGTACGCCACGCTGTTCTCCGGCTTCTACCTGCCCCTGCTCGCCATCCTGATCTGCCTGATCATCCGGGGTGTGGCCTTCGAGTACCGGGCCAAGCGGCCGGAGGAGAGCTGGCAGCGCCGGTGGGAGACCGCGATCTTCTGGACCTCGCTGATCCCGGCGTTCCTGTGGGGCGTGGCCTTCGGGAACATCGTGCGCGGGGTGAAGCTCGACGCGGACTTCGAGTATGTGGGGCACGTCTGGGAGCTGCTCAATCCCTACGCCCTGCTCGGCGGGCTGGTCACCCTGACGCTGTTCACCTTCCACGGGGCGGTGTTCACGGCGCTCAAGACCGTCGGGGAGATCCGGCAGCGGGCGCGGGCGACCGCCACCCGCGTGGGTCTCGTCACCGCCGTACTGGCGGCGGCCTTCCTGCTGTGGACCCAGGCCGACAAGGGGGACGGCAGCAGCCTGGTCGCTCTGGCGGCCGCCGTGGCGGCGCTGGTGGCGGCCCTGGCCGCGAACCGGGCCGGGCGTGAGGGCTGGTCGTTCGCCTTCTCCGGCGTCACCATCGTGGCCGCCGTGGCGATGCTCTTCCTGACGCTGTTCCCGAACGTCATGCCGTCCACGCTGAACGAGGACTGGAGCCTGACGGTCACCAACGCCTCCTCCAGCCCCTACACCCTGAAGATCATGACCTGGCTGGCCGTGATCGCCACCCCCGTCGTCCTGCTCTACCAGGGCTGGACCTACTGGGTCTTCCGCAAGCGGATCGGCACCCAGCACATCGCCGATCCCGTGCACTGAGGTGTGTTTCACGTGAAACCGATCGACCCGCGCCTGCTCCGCCACGCCCGTGCCACCCGCCTCTTCCTGGTCGCGGTCGTCGGCCTGGGAGCGGTCGGCGCGGGCCTGGTCATCGCCCAGGCCATGCTCATCGCCGAGACCGTGGTGGGCGCCTTCCAGCAGGGCAGGTCCGCCGGTGACCTCGCGACTCCCCTGGTGCTGCTGGCCGTGGTGGCGGTGGGCAGGGCACTGGTCGGCTGGCTGACCGAGCTGGCGGCCCACCGGGCGAGCGCCGCCGTCAAGTCCGAGCTGCGCGGACGGCTGCTGGAGCGGGCGACCGCGCTGGGTCCCGGGTGGCTCGCCGGGCAGCGCACCGGTTCGCTGGTCGCCCTGGCCACCCGGGGCATCGACGCGCTCGACGACTACTTCTCCCGCTATCTCCCCCAGCTGGGGCTGGCCGTGGTGGTGCCGGTGGCGGTGCTGGCCAGGATCGTCGCCGAGGACTGGGTCTCGGCCGCCATCATCGTCGGCACCCTGCCGCTCATCCCGGTCTTCATGGTGCTGATCGGCTGGGCCACCCAGTCCCGGATGGACCGTCAGTGGCGGCTGCTGTCCCGGCTGTCGGGGCACTTCCTGGACGTCGTCGCCGGGCTGCCGACGCTGAAGGTGTTCGGGCGGGCCAAGGCGCAGGCGGAGTCGATCCGCCGGATCACCGCCGAGTACCGGCGGGCGACCATGCGGACCCTGCGGATCGCCTTCATCTCCTCCTTCGCATTGGAGCTGCTCGCCACGCTGTCGGTGGCACTGGTGGCCGTGACGATCGGCATGCGGCTGGTCCACGGCGACCTGGATCTGTACACCGGCCTGGTCATCCTGATCCTCGCGCCCGAGGCGTATCTGCCGCTGCGTCAGGTCGGCGCCCAGTACCACGCGGCGGCGGAGGGCCTCGCCGCCGCCGAGGAGATCTTCCGCGTCCTGGAGACCCCCGCCCCGGACACGAAGGGCGGGCCGGTGCCGGCCGGGGCCGTGTCCTTCGAGGGCGTGACCGTCCGCTACCCCGGCCGCTCCACGGACGCCGTCACCGATGTGTCGTTCACCGTCGAGCCCGGCGAGACGGTCGCGCTGGTCGGGCCGAGCGGCGCGGGCAAGTCCACCCTGCTGAACGTGCTGCTGGGATTCGTCCGTCCCGACGCGGGCCGGGTGCGCATCGGGGGAGCCGATCTCACCGGGCTCGATCTGACCGAGTGGCACCGCAGGGTCGCCTGGGTGCCGCAGCGTCCGCAGTTGTTCGCCGGGACGGTCGCCGAGAACGTACGGCTGGCCCGGCCCGACGCCGACGACGACGCGGTACGGCGGGCGCTGCGGGACGCGGGAGCCTGGGACTTCGTCGCCGCGCTGCCCGAGGGCATCCACACACCGCTCGGCGAGGACGGGTCGGGACTGTCCGCAGGGCAGCGGCAGCGCCTCGCGCTGGCCCGGGCGTTCCTCGCAGACCGGCCGGTGCTGCTGCTCGACGAGCCGACGGCCGCGCTGGACGGCGCCACCGAGGCCGAGGTCGTGGCGGCGATCCGACGGCTGGCGGCGGGCCGGACCGTGCTGCTGGTGGTGCACCGGCCCGCGCTGCTCACCCTCGCCGACCGCGTGGTGCGGCTGACGGAGCCGGGGGACGGAGGCAGCGCTGCCCCCGCACCGGGGACTGCTGCCCCCGTGACCGGCACACCGCAGGCGGGCCGCGAACCGGAGGCCAGTACTGAGCCGACGCCCGACCTCGCAGGGGAGCCTGTGGCACCGGACCGCCAGGGCAGTGTCCTCGCCCGGGTCCGGGCCATGTCCGGTGCCCGGCGGGGACGGCTGGCGCTCGCGCTGCTGCTGGGCAGCCTCGCCCTGGGCAGCGCCGTGGGGCTCATGGGGACATCCGGGTGGCTCATCTCGCGGGCCTCGCAGCAGCCGCCCGTGCTCCACCTGATGGTGGCCGTCACCGCGACCAGGGCCTTCGGTATCGGCCGGGCGGTGTTCCGGTACGCCGAGCGGCTGGTGTCCCACGACGCGGTGCTGCGGATGCTGGCCGACACCAGGGTGGCGGTCTACCGGCGCCTGGAACGGCTGGCGCCCGCGGGTCTGCGCCGGGTGCGCCGCGGCGATCTGCTCTCCCGGCTGGTCGCCGATGTGGACGCGCTGCAGGACTACTGGCTGCGGTGGCTGCTGCCGGCCGGCGCGGCGGTCGTCGTCTCCGTGCTGTCCGTCGGCGTCACGGCCTGGCTGCTGCCGGAGGCGGGCGCGGTGCTCGCGGCCGGGTTGCTCGCCGCGGGAGCCGGGGTGCCGCTGCTCACCGGGGCCGTGGCCCGGCGGGCGGACCGCATGCTGGCACCCGCGCGGGGCGCGCTGGCGACCCGGGTGACCGATCTGCTCACCGGCACCGCGGAGCTGACCGTCGCCGGAGCCCTGCCCGCGCGGGCCGCCGAGGCGCGGCGGGCCGACCAGAACCTCACCCGGATCGCCTCCCGCGCCGCGACCGCGACCGCCCTGGGCGACGGGCTCACGGCACTGATCTCCGGACTCACCGTCACCCTGGCGGCGCTGGCCGGGGTTCAGGCGGTGGCCGCCGGACGCCTGGACGGGGTGACGCTGGCCGTCGTGGTGCTCACTCCCCTGGCCGCCTTCGAGGCCGTGCTCGGCATGCCGCTCGCCGTGCAGCACCGGCAGCGGGTGCGCCGGAGCGCCGAGCGGGTGCACGAGGTGCTGGACGCCCCCGCGCCGGTACGGGAGCCGGAGTCGCCCCGGCAGGCACCCGCGGAGCCGTTCCCGCTCACGGTGAAGGGACTGTCCGCGCGTCACGCCGGGCAGGACCGGGACGCCCTGACCGGGCTGGACCTGACGCTGACGCCGGGGCGCAGGATCGCGGTGGTCGGGCCGTCCGGCTCCGGCAAGACGACCCTCGCCCAGGTGCTGCTGCGCTTCCTGGACCCGGGTGCGGGCTCCTACACGCTGGCCGGCGCGGACGCCCGCACCCTGGACGGTGACGACGTACGGCGGCTGGTCGGCCTGTGCGCCCAGGACGCGCACCTCTTCGACAGCTCCGTGCGCGAGAACCTGCTGCTGGCCAGGCGGGACGCCACGGAGGACGAACTGCGCGACGCGCTCGCCCGGGCCCGGCTGCTGGACTGGGCCGACTCCCTGCCCGACGGGCTCGACACCCTGGTCGGCGAGCACGGAGCGCGGCTGTCCGGCGGCCAGCGGCAGCGGCTGGCGCTGGCCCGGGCGCTGCTCGCGGACTTCCCGGTCCTGGTGCTCGACGAGCCGGCGGAGCATCTCGACCTGCCCACGGCGGACGCGCTCACCGCCGACCTCCTGGCCGCGACCGAGGGCCGCACGACGCTGCTCATCACCCACCGCATGGCCGGGCTGGACGCGGTGGACGAGGTGATCGTGCTGGACCGGGGGCGTGTGGTGCAGCGCGGTCCCTACGAGGAACTCGCCCTGGTGGACGGGCCGTTGCGGGAGATGCTGCGCAGGGAGGCCGAGGCGGTCACGCTGATGACCGCGCGTCAGCCCGTCGCACCGGCTTGACGCGACATCAAGCCTTCGGGGGACGCCGATCGTTCGATCAGACGGCCGCATCACTGGTCCATCCGGGCACGAGGTCCCCCGGGCGTACGACCAGAACAGGCCGCTGCGGCGGGGCCGGGTGAAGGATCGCTGTCATGCGCCTCATCCGTCGCCGTCCGCTGCTCGTCACCGTGCTGCTGTGTGCGCTGGCCGTGCTCGCCGCGCGGCCCAGTGACGGCGACGGCGCCCACGCCCCCGGCCACGGGGCCCCCACCAGCGTCAGCGCCCAGGTGGCCAAGCTGTACGCGGAGGCCGCGGCGGCGACCCGCCGGTACGAGGCCGGGCAGCGCCAGGCGGCCAGGCAGAGGTCGGAGGCACAGCGGCTGGAGAAGCTGCTGGACCGCGAGCGGCGGGAGATCGCCGTGCTGCGCCAGGACCTCGGGCGGCTCGCCCGGTCCCAGTACCGCAACGGCGGCGGGTTGCCGCTGACCGCCCACATGATCCTCGCCGACGACCCCGAGGAGCTGATGCGTGGTCAGCGGGTGTTCTCCCAGGCGAATCTGGCGCTCGACAACGCGCTGGAGAAGAGCGCCCGTGCCGAGTCACGGCTCGCCCGTGACGAGGCGAGGGCCGCGGCGGCCTGGAAGAAGCTGGAGAAGCGCAACCGGCAGCTGGTTGATCTGAAGCGGGACATCGAGCAGAAGCTGGAGACGGCGCGCTGGCGGCTGCAGGGCCAGGCGGACGCCTCGGTGGCGGCCGGCTCCTGCCGGGGCGCGGTGCGGCTCGACCAGCCGGAGACGAACTTCACCGACCCCTGGGTGGCGCCGGTGGAGACCTATGAGCTGTCGGCGTCCTACGGCAGTGGCGGCGCGCGGTGGGCCAACCGGCACACCGGGCAGGACTTCGCGGTGCCGATCGGCACAACGGTGCGGGCGGTGGGCCAGGGCAAGGTGGTGAGGGTGTCCTGCGGAGGCGCCTTCGGCATCGAGATCGTGATCCAGCACGCGGGCGGCTACTACACGCAGTACGCCCACCTGGCCTCGGTCGCCGTCGACCAGGGGGAGCACGTCGCACCGGGGCAGTGGATCGGCCAGTCCGGGACCAGCGGAAACTCCACCGGGCCGCATCTGCACTTCGAGGTGCGGGTCACCCCGGAGATGGGTTCGGCGGTGAACCCGGTGTCGTGGCTGGCCCACCGCGGGGTGTCGCTCTGAGCAGCCCCTGACCAGGGCCAGCCTCATCCTTGCTCGGTCCGTTGATCAGCCGTGTTCGGCCAGCAGCTGCTCGATCACCACGGCGACGCCGTCGTCGTTGTTGGCGACCGTGTGGCCCGAGGCGGCGGCGAGGACGTCCGGGTGGGCGTTGCCCATCGCGTAGGAGCGGCCCGCCCAGGTCAGCATCTCCACGTCGTTGGGCATGTCCCCGAACGCGACGACCTCCTCGTGCGATATGCCGCGCTCGGCGCAGCACAGGGCGAGGGTGCTGGCCTTGGACACGCCCGGTCCGCTGATCTCCAGCAGGGCGCTGGGGCTGGAGCGGGTGACGGTGGCGCGGTCGCCGATCGCGACCCGGGCCAGGGTGAGGAAGGCGTCGGGATCCAGCTCGGGGTGGTAGGCGAGGATCTTGAGCACCGGCTCACCGGCGGCCTGGGAGTCCGGTGCCAGCAGCTCCTCGGCGGGAGCGAGGGCGTCGGGGATCTCCATGTGCAGCTTCGGATAGTCGGGCTCCTGGTAGAAGCCGTAGGTCTGCTCCACGGCGTAGAGCGTGCCGGGTGCGGCCTCGCGCAGCAGCCGTACGGCGTCCAGCGCGTTCTCGCGGGCCAGCTCCCGCACCTTGACGAAGCGGTGCTCGCCGGGGCCGCCGTGCAGGTCGACGACGGCGGCGCCGTTGCCGCAGATGGCGAGGCCGTGGCCGTGGACGTGGTCACTGACGACGTCCATCCAGCGGGCGGGGCGGCCGGTGACGAAGAAGATCTCGATGCCTGCCTTCTCGGCGGCGGCCAGCGCGGCGACGGTGCGCGGGGACACCGACTTGTCGTCGCGCAGCAGAGTGCCGTCGAGGTCGGTGGCGATGAGCCGCGGTGGAGTGGCGAAAACCGGGGTCACGGGCTGTCGGGTCGCTGAGGTCACCCGGCCATTGTCCCGCATATGCCCGCACGGCCGTGCGGATCTCCGCACATCTGAGTGGTTACTCCCGTCACCACTCGGCAGCCCGCCGCCACGCCCTGGGGTCGTCGGCGGCGCGCTTCTACTCCCCTGATGACGCCGGCGCCCCAGGGCTCACGGAAGCTGCGCGGCCGCCTCGGTGGCGATGCGCTCGAAGACCTTCTGGTCCACGGCGAAGTCCGAGTCCGGGATGGGCCAGTGGAGCACGATCTCGGTGAAGCCCAGCTCGGCGTGCCGGCCCGCGAAGTCGACGAAGGCGTCCAGGGACTCCAGCGGACGGTTCCGGTCCGGGGTGAACCCGGTGAGCAGGATCTTCTCAAGCGCGGCGACGTCCCGCCCGATCTCGGCGCAGGCGTCGGCCAGCCGCTCCGTCTGCCTGCGAAGGGCCTGGACCGACTGCTCGGGGGTGCCGTTCTCGTACAGCTTCGGGTCGCCCGTGGTCACCCAGGCCTGCCCGTAGCGTGCCGCCAGCCGCATGCCGCGCGGTCCGGTGGCGGCCACCGCGAACGGCAGCCGGGGCTGCTGCACACAGCCGGGGATGTTGCGTGCCTCCTGCGCCGCGTAGTGGTCGCCCTCGTACGACACCGAGTCCTCGGTGAGCAGCCGGTCGAGCATGCCGATGAACTCGGCGAAGCGGTCGGCCCGCTCGCGCGGGGTCCACGGCTCCTGACCGAGCGCGGTGGCGTCGAAGCCGGTGCCGCCGGCTCCTATGCCAAGGGTGACGCGTCCGCGGGAGATGTCGTCGAGGGAGATGAGCTCCTTGGCGAGGGTGACCGGGTGCCGGAAGTTGGGCGAGGTCACCAGGGTGCCGAGCCGCATCCGATCCGTCACGCACGCCGCTGCGGTCAGGGTGGGGACGGCACCGAACCAGGGGCCGTCCCGGAAGCTGCGCCAGGACAGGTGGTCGTAGGTGTATCCGGCGTGGAAGCCGAGCTCCTCGGCCCGTTCCCAGCTCGCGCGGCTGCCCTCGTGCCAGCGGCGGTAGGGGAGGATCACGGTGCTCAGGCGCAGACTCATGCCCCCGAGCCTAAGTGCCGTCACCTGTTTCACGTGAAACGGTCACGGTCCGTGGCGTCGCAGGCGAGCGGTCACCGCACCCGGCTGCTGAGCCAGGGCGTCAGGGCGATCACCGGGACGTACTCCTTGTGCGTCCGGTCGCCGGGCAGCGGCACGATCAGGAAGTAACCGGGCAGAAAGCGGCGGGCCTTGACGTAGGCCAGGCCGTCGAAGAGGGAGCGGAGGAAGGCGGGCACGTCGTCGCGGGGGATGTCCGGGCACTCGACGCCCTCGACATCGATCAGCGCGTCGTCCTCCGGAAACAGCCGGACGCTCAACCGAGGCAGGCCGCCGAACTCGACGAGTGCCTCGTGGGGGAGCGAGCCGTCCGGGTCGGTGACGACGCCGACGCCGGCGGCCGTGCGGCGCGAGGTCTGGTCGGCGCCGATGTCGTGGCTGACCCGGATCTCGCGTCCGTATCTCTCCGCGAGCTCCTTCAGCACGGTCACGGCGGCTTCGGTGGTCGGCAAGTGGTCCATACCACTGATCATGCCGCAGAGTCCTCGGGGAACCGCAGATACCGGGGTGGCACCGCCTGGGTCAGCCACACGCCGTTCGCGCTCACCCGGAAGGCATGACCGTCCCGGTGCCATAACCCCCGCCTCCACGGTGAGCACCATCGGGCGGCCCCTGCGGGCCCCCACCCGCGTGGCGGTCTCGGTGTCGGCGGACAGATGCACGTCGTGCCGCGCCATGGGCCGCAGGCCCTCCGCCCGGATCGCTGCCAGATGGCGGGCCACGGTGCCGTGGTAGAGGAGCCGCGGAGGGGTGGCCGGCGGCAGCCCGAGGTCGACCTCGATGCTGTGGCCCTGATTGGCCCGGATGCGGTTGCCCTCAACGGTGAAGCGCCGCTTGTCGTTGACGGCGACACATGGTCCAACTCCTCCCGGGTGAACCGGAAGCCGTGGGCGGCCGCCGCGGCGATCAGCGCGTCGATCTCCACCCAGCCGCCCTCGTCGGGCACCAGTCCGATCCGTTCCGGCTGGTGGCGCAGGTGCTTGGCGATGTACTTGGACACCCGCACGGTGCGTCTCTCGTCCATGCCCTCAGCTTGCCGGGAGAGACGCACATCACGCGATTGATTTCGTCCGAGAGGTTTGATCCACAGTCAACTCGGGTCATCCACAGGCGATTTGAGCCTCCCTGTGGACAGCCCTCGCAGTCCAGTCGCGCGCTCTCCGGGGGGCTCAGTCACACCGGCGGCCTCACCCGCGCCACCCTGCGCAGCACCCCCGGTGCCCACCGCTTCAGCGCATGGGCCACTCGTGCCTCGGCGGTCACCGGCACCACCGCCTGATTGCGTACCACCGCCCGCAGGATCGCGTCGGCGACCTTCTCCGGCGGGTAGTTGCGCAGCCCGTACAGGCGGGCCGCCCGCCTCCGCAGCCGCCGCTGTTCCTCGGCGTCCGCGCCCGCGAAGCGCGCCGTGGAGGTGATCGCGGTGTTGACGAAGCCGGGGCAGATCGCCGTCACGCCGATGCCCCGCCCGGCGAGCTCCGCGCGCAGGCTCTCGCTGAGCATCAGCACCCCCGCCTTGGACGTGCCGTAGGCGGGCAGGGCCCGGGTCGGCAGGAAGGCCGCCGCCGAGGCGACGTTGACGATGTGGCCGCCCTGCCCGCGCTCCGCCATCCGCCGGCCGAACAGCCGGCAGCCATGGATCACGCCCCACAGATTGACGTCGAGGACCTGCTTCCAGTCCTCCGGGGTGGTGTCGAAGAAGGAGCCGCCGAGTCCGATGCCGGCGTTGTTGACCAGGACGTCCACCACGCCGTACTCCGTGGTGACCCGGTCCGCCAGCTTCTCCATGGCCTGCTCGTCGGACACGTCCGCCGGCTCCGCCCAGGCCGCCGGGGCGCCGGCCCGGCGGGCGTCCTCGGCGGTGCGGGCGGCGGAGTCCGGGTCGCGGTCGACGGCCACCACCCGTGCGCCCGCCCTCGCGAACGCCAGCGCCGTCGCCCGCCCGATGCCGCTCCCGGCGCCGGTGACCAGCACCAGCTGCCCGCCGAAGCGGTCGGCGTACCGGCCCCGTGCCGCCACCCGGGTCCGGCCAGCCTCCACCGAGGTGACGAAGTCGGTGATCCACACCGCCAGCTGGTCGGGGCGGGTGCGCGGTATCCAGTGCCGGGCCGGCAGCGTCCGCCGGGTCAGCTGCGGCACCCACTGCTCCAGTCCGTCGTAGAGCCGCTCGGACAGGAACGCGTCGTCCAGCGGCGTGATCAGCTGCACCGGCGCATGCGCGTACGCGTCGGGCCGCGGCCTCTTCAGCCGGGCGCGGACGTTGTCCCGGTAGAGCCACGCCCCGTGGGCCGCGTCCGACGGCAGCGACGAGGTCGGGTAGCCGCCGCCGGGGGCCTTCTCCATCCGCGCCAGGATGCGCGGCCAGGCCTTCCCCAGCGGCCCGCGCCAGGCCAGCTCGGGCAGCACCGGGGTGTGCAGCGCGTACACGTACCAGGACTTGGCGCCCTGGCCGAGCAGCTGCCCGACCCGGCGCGGGGTGGGGCGCCTCAGGCGCCGGTCGATCCAGTGGCCGAAGTGGTCGAGGGACGGCCCGGACATGGAGGTGAAGGAGGCGATCCGGCCCTTGGTGCGCGCCACGGTGGTGAACTCCCAGCCCTGCACCGAACCCCAGTCGTGCCCCACCAGGTGCACCGGCCGGTCCGGGCTGACCGCGTCGGCGACGGCCAGGAAGTCGTCGGTGAGCTTCTCCAGGGTGAACCCTCCGCGCAGCGGACGTGGTGCCGTGGACCGGCCGTGGCCCCTCACGTCGTACGCCACCACGTGGAAACGCTCGGCGAGGCGCGGCGCCAGCTCGGACCACACCTCCTTGCTGTCGGGGTAGCCGTGCACCAGCACGACAGCCGGCCGTCCGGGCTCGCCCAGCTCGGCCACGCACAGCTCGACCCCGCCCGTACGCACCCGGCGCTCCCGCGCGCCGGCCAGGCTGCTCTCCGCCGTCCCCGCCATCTCCGCCCTCCCCGCCATCCCCGGCCCCCTTCGCCACGCGTCCGCAACGCGGCGTGAGCGGACGCGACTGCCGCGAATCTGGCAGTTGTTGGACAAGACGTCAACAGTGCCCCCTGCAGGCATGTACGACTCCCCTACGGGAACGTACGACTCCAGATGGACCCCAAGACGGCTCTCCGGTCTGACGACCGGGGTGGTACGGGTCACTACCGTCGAGGACGTGACTGTGATCGCGACCGAAAGCCTGAGCAAGCGGTACCCGAGGGTGACCGCTCTTGACCGGCTCTCCGTGGACATCGGGCCCGGTGTGACCGGACTCGTCGGAGTCAATGGAGCCGGCAAGTCCACTCTGATCAAGATTCTCCTTGGTCTCTCCCCCGCCACCGAGGGCCGTGCCGAAGTGCTCGGACTCGACGTCGCCACCAAGGGCGCCGCCATCCGGGAGCGGGTCGGCTACATGCCGGAGCACGACTGCCTGCCGCCGGACGTGTCGGCGACCGAGTTCGTCGTCCACATGGCCCGCATGTCGGGACTGCCGCCCACCGCCGCGCGCGAACGCACCGCGGACACGCTGCGCCACGTCGGCCTGTACGAGGAGCGCTACCGCCCCATCGGCGGCTACTCCACCGGCATGAAGCAGCGCGTGAAGCTGGCTCAGGCCCTGGTGCACGACCCGCAGCTGGTCTTCCTGGACGAGCCGACCAACGGCCTCGACCCGGTCGGCCGCGACGAGATGCTCGGTCTGATCCGCCGCATCCACACCGACTTCGGCATCTCGGTCCTGGTCACCTCCCACCTGCTGGGCGAGCTCGAGCGCACCTGCGACCACGTCGTCGTCATCGACGGCGGCAAGCTGCTGCGCGCCAGCTCCACCACCGACTTCACCCAGACCACCACCACCCTCGCGATCGAGGTCACCGACACCGACGAGCACCCGGACGGCACCCGCGCGGTGCGCGAGGCGCTCCGGGCGCGCGGGGTGAGTGTCGAGGACGGCAGCGGACTGCCGGGCGCCGGACACATCCTGCTGCTCACCGCGCAGGGCGAGGAGACCTACGACCTGGTCCGCGACGTGATCGCCGACCTGGGCCTCGGCCTGGTGCGCATGGAGCAGCGCCGGCACCACATCGCCGAGGTCTTCACCACCAGCGACGAGCAGCGGAAGGAGGCGGTCGGCCATGGCAGCTGAGCAGTCCCCGCGGACACCCGCCACCGCCGCGGGTGACACCCGTATCCACAACATCGGCTACCGCTCCTACGACGGTCCCCGTCTCGGCCGCGCCTACGCCCGCCGCTCGCTGTACTCGCAGTCGCTGCGCGGCGCCTACGGCCTCGGCCGCTCGGTGAAGTCCAAGGTGCTGCCGATGCTGCTGTTCGTGGTGATGTGCGTGCCGGCCGCGATCATGGTGGCCGTCGCCGTGGCCACCAAGGCCAAGGACCTGCCCGTCGACTACACCGAGTACGCGATCATCATGCAGGCCGTGATCAGCCTGTACGTCGCCTCGCAGGCACCGGTGGCGGTCTCGCGCGACCTGCGCTTCAAGACCGTCCCGCTGTACTTCTCGCGGCCGATCGAGACCGCCGACTATGTGCTCGCCAAGTTCGCCGCGCTGGCCTCGGCCCTGTTCGCCCTCACGGCCGCACCCCTGCTGGTGCTGTATCTGGGCGCGCTGCTCGCCAAGCTCGACTTCACCGACCAGACCAAGGGATTCGCTCAGGGAATCGTCTCCGTGGCACTGCTCTCGCTGCTTCTCGCCGGCATCGGCCTGGTCATCGCCGCGGTCACCCCGCGGCGCGGCTTCGGCATCGCGGCCGTGATCGCGGTCCTGACCATCTCCTACGGCGCGGTCTCCACGCTCCAGGCGATCGCGGACGCCCAGGGCAGCGACGGCTCCATCGCCTGGATCGGCCTGTTCTCGCCGATCACCCTCATCGACGGGGTGCAGACCGCCTTCCTCGGGGCCACGTCCACCTTCCCCGGCGGGGTCGGCCCGGACAGCGCCGAGGGCGTGGTCTACGTCCTGTTCACCCTCGGTCTGATCGCCGCGTGCTACGGACTCCTGGTGCGCCGCTACAAGAAGGTGGGCCTGTGACCACGCTCTCCATCGACCACGTCTCCCGCTGGTTCGGCAATGTGGTCGCCGTCAACGACATCACCATGACCATCGGCCCCGGCGTGACCGGCCTGCTCGGCCCCAACGGCGCCGGCAAGTCCACCCTCATCAACATGATGGCGGGCTTCCTCGCCCCCTCCACCGGCACCGTCACCCTCGACGGACAGCAGGTGTGGCGCAACGAGGCCATCTACAAGCACATCGGCATCGTCCCCGAGCGCGAGGCGATGTACGACTTCCTCACCGGCCGCGAGTTCGTGCTCGCCAACGCCGAGCTGCACGGCCTGGGCGCCAGGGCGGCGCAGAAGGCGCTCGCCACGGTCGAGATGGAGTACGCCCAGGACCGCAAGATCGCCACGTACTCCAAGGGCATGCGCCAGCGCGTGAAGATGGCCTCGGCGCTGGTCCACGAGCCCTCGCTGCTGCTGCTCGACGAGCCGTTCAACGGCATGGACCCGCGCCAGCGCATGCAGCTGATGGACCTGCTGCGGCGCATGGGCGACGAGGGCCGCACGGTGCTGTTCTCCTCCCACATCCTCGAGGAGGTCGAGCAGCTCGCCCGGCACATCGAGGTGGTGGTGGCCGGCCGGCACGCGGCCAGCGGCGACTTCCGCAAGATCCGCCGCCTGATGACCGACCGCCCGCACCGCTACCTGGTGCGCTCCAGCGACGACCGCGCCCTGGCCGCGGCGCTGATCGCCGACCCGTCCACCTCCGGCATCGAGGTCGACCAGGCGGAGGGCGCGCTGCTCATCCAGGCCGTGGACTTCGGCCGCTTCACGGCGCTGCTGCCGCGGGTGGCCCGCGACCACGGCATCCGGCTGCTCACCGTCTCGCCGTCGGACGAGTCGCTCGAGTCCGTCTTCTCGTATCTCGTCGCGGCGTAGGAGGCCGAAGATGTACGACCCCACAGTCGCCCGGCTCACCTACCGGGCCCTGCTCGGCCGCCGCCGGGCCCTCATCCTGGGCGCGCTGCCCCTGCTGCTCCTGCTGATCGCGTTCGCGGTGCGGGGCCTGGCCGGAGCCGACGACCAGACCGCAGCCGACCTGCTGGGCGGGCTGGCGCTCGCCACCATGGTGCCGCTCATCGGTGTCATCGCGGGCACCGGTGCGATCGGCCCGGAGATCGACGACGGCTCGGTGGTGTACCTGCTGTCCAAGCCGGTCAAGCGGCCCACGATCATCTTCACCAAGCTGATCGTCGCCATCGCCGTGACCATGGTCTTCTCGGCGGTGCCCACCCTGATCGCGGGCTTCGTCCTCAACGGCAACGGGCAGCAGATCGCGGTCGCCTACACCGTGGCGGCGCTGGTCGCCTCCATCGCCTACGCGGCGCTGTTCCTGCTGCTCGGCACGGTCTCGCGGCACGCGGTGGTGTTCGGTCTGGTGTACGCGCTGGTGTGGGAGGCGCTGTTCGGCTCCCTGGTGCCCGGCGCCCGCACGCTGAGCGTCCAGCAGTGGTCGCTGGCCGTGGCGCAGAAGGTCGCCGGGGGCGATCTGATCACCTCGGACGTGGGCCTGACCACCGCGACGGTGCTGCTGGCCGCGGTCACCGTGCTGGCGACCTGGTTCGCCGGCCAGAAGCTGCGCACCCTGACCCTCGCCGGGGAGGAGTGACCCGCGGACTGCGTCAGTACCGCGCCGGGGCGCCGCCGATCACGGTGGCGCCCCGGCGCGGTTCGTCAGCCCTGTGGCACGGTTTCCGCGGATTTATTCGGTGGCGTCCGGCACGGCCGGCCGGGCAGAGTGGTTTTGTCCAGCGCCGGTGAGGATCCGGCGCCCCTGCACTGGGAGAGGAGCGGGACGATGTCCATGCACGGCAGTACGTCCTGCTCCCGTCAGGGCAGCCCGCGGCGGACTCCGGAGTAATCCCTACCGCTCCGTCGAGACCGCACCCCACGGGAGCTGCCCGGGGCGGCCGCTTCGAGCACGCGAGTCGCACCTCGCGTGGGCCGCCCACCCGGAGGATTGGCCGAGTGGCAAGGCACTGGCCCTGCGCTGCGCTCCACCAGAGGCAGGCCACGGTCGGGCTGAACAGCCCGCGCACGTTCGATCCGTGCATCCTCCGCCGATCACCGAGCCGACCGCGATGACCGAGCCGGCCGTCGATGATCCGAGCGACGCCGCTGACCGCGGGCGGTTCCGCTGATCGCGGCCGGTTGAGCGATTCCGGCCGGTTGAGCGATTCCGGCCGGTTCAGCGTTCCCGGCCGGTTCAGCCCAGCAACTGCTCCAGCACGACGGCCACGCCGTCCTCGTCGTTGGACGACGTCACCTGGTCGGCCACCGCCCGCAGTTCCGCATGGGCGTTGGCCATCGCCACACCGTGTCCGGCCCAGGCGAACATCGGGATGTCGTTCGGCATGTCCCCGAAGGCGATCGTCTCCGGGGCCTTCACCCCGAGCCGGCGCGCCGCCAGCGACAGCCCCGTGGCCTTGGACAGGCCCAGCGGCAGCAGCTCCACGATGCCCTCGCCCGCAAGCGTCACGGTGACGAACCCGCCCGCGGTCCGCTCGGCCGCCTCGGCCAGCTCGTCGTCGCTCAGCGCCGGGTGCTGGATGTAGAGCTTGTTCAGCGGCGCGGACCACAGGTCCGAGGCGTCCGTGAACGGGGTCGCGGGCAGCCCGCCCACCACCTCGTAACCGGGCCCGACCAGCACCTCGCCGTCCAGCCCGTCCCGGCTCGCCGCCAGATGCAGCGGGCCGACCTCCGCCTCGATCTTGGCCAGAGCCACCCCGGCGAGCTGCCGGTCCAGGGTGACCGAGGTCAGCAGGCGCCGGGCCCCGGCGTCGTACACCTGGGCGCCCTGGCCGCAGACGGCGAGGCCCTGATAGCCGAGGTCGTCGAGGACGGGGCGGGTCCAGGGGACCGCGCGGCCGGTGACGACGATGTGCGCGGCGCCCGCCGCCGCTGCCGCGGCGAGCGCGTCACGGGTGCGCCGGGTCACCGACCCGCCGGAGCCGAGCAGCGTTCCGTCGAGGTCGGTGGCGACGAGCCGGTACGGGAACGGCGACGGGGTGCCGCTCACTTGGCGACCGGTTCCAGCAGCTCCCGCCCGCCCAGGTAGGGACGCAGCACCTCGGGCACCCGCACGGAGCCGTCGGGCTGCTGGTGGTTCTCCAGGATCGCCACGATGGTGCGGGGCACGGCGCACAGGGTGCCGTTGAGCGTGGCCAGCGGCCGCACGGTCTTGCCGTCACGGACGCGGATCTGCAGGCGGCGCGACTGGAACTCGGTGCAGTCGGAGGTGGAGGTCAGCTCGCGGTACTTGCCCTGCGTCGGGATCCACGCCTCGCAGTCGTACTTGCGGGCGGCCGAGGAGCCCAGGTCGCCCGAGGCGACGTCGATCACGCGGAACGGCAGCTCGAGCGAGGTCAGCCACTGCTTCTCCCACTCCAGCAGCCGCCGGTGCTCCTCCTGCGACTCCTCGGGAGCGACGAAGGAGAACATCTCGACCTTGTCGAACTGGTGCACCCGGAAGATGCCGCGGGTGTCCTTGCCGTGCGAGCCGGCCTCGCGGCGGAAGCACGGGGAGAAGCCGGCGTAGCGCAGCGGCAGCCGGTCGGCGTCGATGATCTCGTCCATGTGGTACGCGGCGAGCGGTACCTCGGAGGTGCCGACCAGGTAGAGGTCGTCCTTGTCGAGGTGGTAGACGTCCTGCGCCGCCTGGCCGAGGAAGCCGGTGCCGGCCATCGACTGGGGGCGGACCAGCGCCGGGGTCAGCATCGGCGTGAAGCCGGCCGCGGTGGCCTGCGCGATGGCCGCGTTCACCAGCGCCAGCTCCAGCAGGGCGCCCACGCCGGTGAGGAAGTAGAAGCGGGAACCGGAGACCTTGGCGCCGCGCTCGACGTCGATGGCGCCGAGGATCTGGCCGAGCTCCAGATGGTCCTTGGGCTCGAAGCCCTCGGCGGCGAAGTCACGGATGGTGCCGTGCGTCTCCAGGGTGACGAAGTCGTCCTCGCCGCCGACGGGCACGTCGGGGTGGACGATGTTGCTCAGCTTGAGCAGCAGCTCCTGCGTCTCCTGGGCCGCGGCGTCACGGTCGGCGTCGGCCGCCTTGACGTCGGCCTTGAGCTGCTCCGCCTTCCTCAGCAGCTCGGCCTTCTCGTCGCCGGTCGCCTTGGGGATGAGCTTGCCGAGCGCCTTCTGCTCGGCGCGCAGCTCGTCGAAGCGGACGCCGGACGACCTGCGCCTCTCGTCGGCAGACAGGAGGGCGTCGACGAGCGCGACGTCCTCTCCACGGGCGCGCTGAGAAGCGCGCACACGGTCGGGGTCCTCACGAAGCAGGCGAAGGTCAATCACGGCTCAAGGCTACCGGTGCGGACCGACGGCTCTCGACTCACCATTGCCGCAGCATCGATTACGTCCCGTTATGTGCGAAATGCGCACTGTGTTCCGTGGGGTCAAGGAAATGGCGGCGCCGCCCGGAACGGGTAAGTGCGAGTATGCGGGTTGACCGGAATTCCTTGGCTGTGAGGGCACTTGGCGGCCGGTTGTCCACAGGTCCGGGCGTGATCCGGAAAGTTATCCACAGGGTGTGGGGAAGAACTGTGGACGTCGGAATTGATCACTCCGAATACCTTGATCGAACTCGAGGATTCCCTGGACAAAGACCCTTTACCCCCACTTTCGAGTGGAAAGGAGTAGCTCCAAAGGGTTGACCAAAGGAAAAGGGTGGACGAAGGGTGATCTGCGGGACGGTGAGCGCGACCATGACCCAAAGGGTGATTTGTCGACCGAAGTGGTCTTTGGTGTCGACTTGTCCCCAGGTCGAGAAGCGGACCTGTGGATAACTCCTGTGGACAACCCAAAATCAGCAGGTAGCACCGCTCGGAGCCGCCGCGCGGGGCCCGGTTCCGCACCCCGTCGGTCTGGCTCAGAGGGTCAGAACCTGCCGTCCTGGCACCGCGCCACCCAGTCCGCCGCCGCGGCGAACTCCTCGTCCGAGGTCCCCGGCAGCAGCGGGCGCACCTCCTCGGGGCGCACATCCGCCCGCGGGTACGAGCCGAGGAAGCGCACCTGCAGGCAGATCCGCTTCAGCCCCATCAGCGCCTCGGCCACCCTGCGGTCCGAGATATGGCCCTCGGCGTCGATGCAGAAGCAGTAGTTGCCGATGCCCGCGCCCGTCGGCCGGGACTGCAGCAGCATCAGGTTGATGCCGCGGGTGGCGAACTCGCCCAGCAGATCACGCAGGCCGCCGGGATGGTCGTCGCGCTGCCACAGCACCACGGAGGTCTTGTCGGCACCGGTCCGCGCCGCGGGCCGGGCCGGCCTGCCGACCAGTACGAACCGGGTCTGCGCGTTCTCCGCGTCGTGGATGTTGGTCTCCAGGGCCTCCAGGCCATAGCGGGAGGCGGCGAACTCACCGGCGAAGGCCGCGTCGTAACGGCCCTCCTGCACCAGCCGGGCACCGTCCGCGTTGGAGGCGGCGGACTCCCAGACGGCGTCCGGGAGATTGGCCTTCAGCCAGTTGCGGACCTGCGGCTGGGCGGCCGGGTGGGCCGTCACCGTCTTGATGTCCGACAGCTTGGTGCCGGGCCGCACGAGCAGCGCGAAGGCGATCGACAGCAGTACCTCGCGGTAGATCATCAGCGGGGCGCCGGCGACCAGCTCGTCGAGCGTGGTGGTGATGCCGCCCTCGACGGAGTTCTCGATCGGCACGAAGGCCGCCTCCGCCTCACCGGCGCGCACCGCGTCCAGCGCGGACTGCACGGACACATACGGGACCAGCTCCCGGGTGGCGGCCTCGGGAAGCGTGCGCAGGGCGACCTCGGTGAAGGTGCCTTCGGGGCCGAGATAGGCATAGCTCGCGGGCATGACCTCACCCTAATGGGCCCACGCCCGTGACGGCTCGGCATGACCTCTCCGGGGTGACAGACAGGCGCTTCAGCCCTCCAGCAGGTGCTGCCCCACGTACTCTCCCTCCGCCGCGCCGCCCGGCACCGCGAACAGCCCGCTCGCCTCGTGCCGGATGTACGGCGACAGCGCGTCCCCGCGGTCCAGCTTGCGCTGCACCGGCACGAACCCGCGCAGCGGATCGGCCTGCCAGCAGATGAACAGCAGCCCCGCGTCCGGCACCCCGTCCGCGTCGATCCCGTCGTGGTAGGAGAACGGGCGCCGGAGCATCGCCGCCCCGCCGTTCTGGTCGGGCCGGGTGATCCGGGCGTGGGCGTTGTAGGGGACGACGAGATTGCCCTCGGCGTCCGTCTTCTCCAGGTCCATCTCCGAGGTCTCGGTTCCCCCGGAGAGCGGGGCGCCGTCGGACTTGCGGCGCCCGATGACGTTCTCCTGCTCCTTGAGCGACAGCTTCTCCCAGTCGTCGAGCAGCATGCGGATCCGGCGCACGACCGCGTAGGAGCCGTTCGCCATCCAGGCGGGCTCGCCGTCCTCCGGGACGAAGATGCGCTTCTCGAAGTCGGGGTCGGAGGGCTTGGGGTTGCGGGTGCCGTCGATCTGGCCCATGAGATTGCGGGCGGTCATGGGGTGGGCGGTGGCACCCGGGGTGCGGTTGAAGCCGTTCATCTGCCAGCGCACCCGGGCGGCCGAGCCCGCGTCCTTCTGGATCGCGCGCAGCGCATGGAAGGCGACCAGCGCGTCATCGGCGCCGATCTGCACCCACAGGTCGCCGTTGCTGCGCGCCTTGTCGAGGTGGTCGGAGGAGAACTCCGGCAGCGGGTCAAGGGCCACCGGGCGCTGCTTCTCCAGCCCGGTGCGGCCGAAGAAGCTGTGCCCGAAACCGAAGGTCAGGGTCAGCCCGGAGGGACCGGCGTCACGGGCCACATCGGTGTCGCCGTGCGCGGCCGGCTCCCCGGCCATCAGCCGCCGTGCCGTGTCCGACCAGCGGCGCATCAGGGCGGCGGCCTCCTTGCGGCCGGCGCCCGGCGCCAGGTCGAAGGCGATCAGATGGCCACGGGCCTGGAGTCCCTCGGTGATGCCGGGCTGGTGTTTCACGTGAAACGGCACCCGGCGCTCTCCCACCGACGACAGCGGGGTCGACGCCCCCGCCGGTGCGGAGGTGTATCCCACGGCACCGCCCGCCGCGCCGAACACAAGGCCCGTCGCCCCGGCGGTGCCGAGCAGCCGGCGCCGCGAGATCCCATGACCCGCGGCCTGCGTGACGGCGCCCTCCTCGGGGGCGTCCGGAGCCGTCTGGGAAGTGGACTGGTCAGCCATGGTGGTTCAGCCGATCTGCGTGTTCTTGGAGACGGTCACCTGGTCGATGTCGGAGGTCCGCACGGTCGCCTCGATCTTCCAGTCGCCGGCCATGGGGATCTGCACCCCGCTCGCGGACCAGTGTCCGGTGGAGAGGCGATCGGGCACGACCGGTAGCGGCCCGATGTCCTTGGCCTCCAGAGTGAAGGCGATCTTCACCTCGGGGATGTCGTAGGGCTTGCCGTCGGGACGCTCCACATAGACGTGCACGGCGTTGCTGCCCACCTGCGCCGGGTCCAGGTCGATGGTCACCACGCCCTTGCCGTCCTTGCCGCCGGTGTCGAACGGCATGTTCAGCGTGACCGCGCCGGACCCCTGACCGGAGGCGGCGGACGACGAGGAGGAGGACGAGGTGGCCGCGGCGGCCTCCTGCACGGTGCGCCCCGGCTCGGTCTGCGTCAGGACGGTGGTCACGGCGAGCAGGACGACGGCGACGCCCGCCTCGGCGAGCACGGAGCGACGCAGACCGGAGCGGTCGGGGTCGGCGTCCCGCAGCCGCTTCTGCCGGGCCGCCTCCATCGCGGCCCGCTGCCGGGCGAGCTGCGCGGCCCGCACGGAGCCGGCATCGCTACCCGCCTTTCCGGCGGGCGCGGCGTTCTTCCGGGCGTTGCCCTCGGCGGCAGAGCTGCTGCCCGCGTCGGCTTCGGTCGCGGACCCGTCGCCCGCACCGGCCTCACCCGAGGAGCTCGTGCCCTCGCCGGCCTCGCCGGACGTGCCCGTGCCCTTCCGCTCGACGGCCTCACCCGCACCGCCCCCGGTGGCACCCGCACCGGCTCCGGCGGTACCGCCCTCGACCGCGCCGCTCGTGGCCGCACTCTTGCCCGTGCCGCTCTTCGCCACGGCGCCCGCGGGCTCCTTGGCCTCATCGGCCTCCTTGGCCTCCTCCCGCCGGGCCGGGGCGGGCCGGGGCTCCGCCAGCCGGGCCGTCCACGTCCGTGAGACATAGGCGATCCCGACGAGCACCGCCACCAGACCGATCTTCGCCAGCAGCAGCTGCCCGTACCGCGTGTCGGTGAACGCCGACCAGGAGCCGAGCTGACGCCAGCTCTGGTAGATCCCGGTGACGGCCAGGACGATCACGCTGCCGAAGGCCAGCCGGGAGAACCGCCGGACCGCGTCCCGGCCGACCGGGGTCTCGGCCGGCGCCCGGTAGAGCGCCACCAGCAGGGCGGTGAGCCCGCCGAGCCAGGCGGCGGCGGCCAGCAGATGGATCACGTCGACCGGCATGGCGATGCCCGGCTGGAGCCCGGTGGAGGCGTGCTCGGACAGCGCCCAGCTGGCCGCCAGCCCGGCCGCCACCACCGTGCCGCCGATCGCCAGACCGAAGGCCAGATCCCGCTTCTCCTCGTCCTCCCGCTTGTCGTACGCGCCGAAGAGCACCGCGATGAACAGCGCCGCCGCCGCGAGCAGCAGCAGCCGGGACACCAGCGCCGCACCCGTCTTGGTCTGCAGCACCTCACCGAGCAGCGACAGGTCGAAGACGTCCCCGACCTTCCCGGAGCCGGTGTAGGAGCCGCGCAGGAGCAGCAGCGCCAGGGTGGCCGAGGTCAGCGCCAGCCAGCCGGCGACCACCAGCCGCTGCAGCGCCCGCACGCCGGACCCGCGCGGCCAGCAGGCCAGCACGAAGGCGGCCGCGCCGACGAGCACCACGAACCCGGCGTAGGACACATACCGTCCGGCGCCGTACAGCCAGCCGACCACGCCCTCGTCCGAGGCCTGCCCGGACGTCGCCACGGTGGTCTCGGAGGGCGCCCCGATGGAGAAGGTGAAGGCACCGGTGACGGGATGACTGTCCGCCGACACCACCTGGTAGGTCACGGTGTAGGTGCCGTCGGGCAGCCCGCTGAACAGGCGCACCGAGTAGGTGGTGCCGCTCGGGTTGGACGGGTCGCCCCGGTCGACGCGCTTGCCCTTGGGGTCGAGCACCCGCAGGGCGTCGTCGCTGACCGCGATCGGCTCGGAGAAGGTGAGCGAGACCTTGGTGGGGGCCTTGTCGACCACGGCCCCCTGCCGGGGGTCGCTGCCGGTCAGCGCGGCGTGCGCGGAGGCGGGAGCGGCCCCGGCCAGGAGCGCGCCGGCGACGGCCAGCAACAGCAGGACCAGGGTCCGGACGCGGGGGGCGATGGTCTGGGTGGTCACGGGGGTGGTCTCCCTCAGTGTCCGTGCTTCGGGGTGTAGGTGGCCGGCTTCACCGGGATGTCGACCGTGACGGGGCCGGAGTGGGCGAAGCGCAGCTCGACGGTGACCTTCTGGCCCTCCTTCGGCTTGCGTTTCAGCTCCTCGAACATCAGGTGGTTGCCGCCGCTCTTCAGCACGAGCCGGCCGTGGGCCGGGATCTCGAGGCTGTCGACCTCCTGCATCGAGCCGTCGACGGTCTCGTGCACGGTGACCTGGCCGGCGATGTCGCTGCTGACCGAGGTCAGCCGGTCGTCGGCGCCGCCCTTGTTGGTGATGGTGAAGAACCCGGCCGCCATGTCCGACACCGGCTGCGGCATGTAGGCACCGGTGACGGACAGCTCGGCCTTGTCCGGCGCCGCGTCCGGCCCGGAGTCCGAGCCGCCGCAGCCGGCCAGGGTGAGCGCCCCCGCGACGACCCCGGCCGCGACCGCGAGCCGCCTCACGGGTTCTCCCCCTTGATGATCTTCGGGAGGTCCTTGGCGTAGTCCTGGACGGTGGCGTCGTCGCCGTAGAAGAGGTAGCCCGCGTCGGTCTTCGGCGAGAAGGCGACGACCTGGGTGCCGTGGTCGGAGACGATCTTGCCCTTGTCGTCCTTGCGCGGCGGCTCGATGGAGATGCCCAGGGTGCGGGCGCCGGCCTGGATGGTGTCGAAGTCGCCGGTGAGGCCGGTGACCTGGGGGTCGATGCCCTTGAGCCACTTGCCGAGCTCCTTCGGGGTGTCCCGCTCGGGGTCGGTGGTGACGAAGACGATCCGCAGCTTGTCCTGCTGCTCCTTGGGCAGCTGCTTCTTGGCCACCGCGATGTTGTTCATCGTCAGCGGGCACACGTCGGGGCAGTGGGTGTAGCCGAAGTAGATCAGCGTCGGCTTGCCCGCCGTCTCCTCACGGAAGTCGTAGGGCTTGCCGTTGGTGTCGGTGAGGACCAGGTCCGGCTTCTCGAACGGCTTGTCGAGAACGGTGGCCGCCTTCTTCGGGCCGGCCTCCTCGGAGACCACGGTGACAGGGTCGCCGCCGCCGTCGCCGCGGTCGGTGCCGCAGGCGGTGAGGGTCAGGGTGGCGGCGAGCAGGGCCGCCGCCGTGAGGGTCTTGTTGCGCATGAAAGGTGTCCCGGAGGTGAGTGCACCGGCGTGCACCGGGAGGACACGGGGCCGCGGCCGGTCCCGGTGCACGCCGTGGAAGGGATGCGGTCAGGTGGTGGTGCGCCGGCGGCCGGCCAGCACGCCGTAGGCGACACCCGCGGCACCGACCACGATGCCGACGACGCCCAGGACCCGGGCGGTGGTGTCGGTTCCGCCACCGGACTCCTCGGAGCCCGCGGCGCTGGTCCTGGCGGCTGCGTTCGCGGTCCCGTCCTCCGCCTTGCCGGCCGAGGCGCCGTGGTGGCCGTCGTCCGAGGCCTCGGACAGGGCGAGGACCGGCGCCGGGTTCTCCGGCTCCTCCTGACCCTTCTGCGGCACCTCGATCCAGCGGACGACCTCCTTGTCGGAGTACGTCTGCAGGGCCTTGAAGACGAGCTCGTCGGCGTCCTCGGGCAGCGTGCCCATGGACACCGGGAACTTCTGGAAGAAGCCCGGCTCGATGCCCTTGCCGTCGGCGGTCCAGGTGACCTTGCTGACCACCTCGTCGATCTTCTTGCCGTGCAGCTCGAGCGGCTTGTCCAGCTTGGACTTGGTGACCTCGGCCTTCCAGCCCGGCACCGGCTGCGGCATCACCGACGCCAGCGGGTGGTCGGCGGGGAAGGTCACCTCGAGCTTGGTGGTCGAGGCGTCGTCCCGCTCGTTGGGGACCTTGAAGTCGACGACCGCGTACGAGCCCTTCGCGGCCTCGCCCTCCGGCTGCACACTCACGTGCGCGACGGCGGGGGCGGACAGGGCGAGGACGGCGGCACCGGCGACGGCACCGGCGGCGGCGATACGGGAAGCCTTCATGGCAGAAGCACTCCGCTTCGGTTCGTGGTTTCACGGACGGTGACGCGTACGCGGACGGCACCCTCGCTCGGGGCGGTCCGGGCGCACGCGGAGAACGGGGGCGCACCCGCGCATGCCGGGCCTCACCTCGAGGAGACCCGAGCCGGGCCTCTTCTCGACGAGGCCGGGGCGTCCCCCTCCGCGGAACCGGAAGCGGCGCCGTGTCAGGCGGCGAGCGCGAATGCGGTGCGGCCGGCGGGCGGGCCGCGGCGGATCACCGTGTGGTGGAGTGCGTTCGTGTGCAGCGGGGGCGGCGCGAGCAGGGCGGTGCGCGGCGTTCTCGGCGCGGCTTCCGGCGCGCCGGGCAGCCCCGCACGCAGCGCGCGCACCAGGGCGATCGCGGCGCGCAGCGACCGCATGAGCGCGCCCTCGGTGACGCCGTGGGCCGACAGCTCGGCGAGCCGCAGCAGCGCGAGATCGCCGTGCCGCAGCAGCCAGCCCGTGGCGAGCGCCGCCAGGACGTGCACCAGCAGCATCGGCAGGGACGGCAGCAGCGACACCGGGGCGTTTGCCGAGGACACCGAGTCCGCCAGGACGTGCCCGGCGTGCGGATCGCCGCCCGCGGGGAGCACCCGGGCGTCGGCCAGGATCCGGCGCGCCTGCCCCGTACTGATCGCCCCCTCGTGCGGCCCGCAGGCCAGCCGCGCCGCCCGCTCGACCAGCGCCGCGTCGGAGAGCCTGGACGCGCCCGGGGAACCGGCCCCGTGCTGCCCCAGTCCGAACAGCGTGTGCAGCGCCGTCTGACCGACCGCGAGCATGGCCGCCGTCCCCGGCAGCGAGCGGGGACGCCCCGCCAGCGGCACCGCGACCACGAGCGCCGCGAGGAAACCGGCGCCCAGCGCCCACAACGGAACGGCGGTGCAGGAGGTGATCGTATGACCTGCCCCGGCCAGCACGACACAGACCGCGGCGAACACCGCGGCCCGCATGATCCGGAGCCCTGCTCCGGTGCGCGTCGTACGCGGGTGGGGGGCAGTCATGGCGGGCCCATCATCGCACCGGGCCCGTGGGCGCCGTACGGCAGGTCCCGAAGATGAGGTTCGACCGGAAGGTCGCCTTGGCGGCCGACCGCCCCACATACACCGATCGCCTTCACGACACACCCGCCATATGGGCGGCATCACGTCAACTTCACGCTTACAAGTGAGCACCCAGGGCAATACGTAACGGTATGTCGAGGCGCGGCCTGGAGGCTGGAGCATGAGCATCTGGTGGTCACTCCAACTGCGGCGTGAGGCTGCCAGCGTGCCGCTCGCCCGACGCCTGCTGCTCGGCACGATGGAGACCGCGGGCGTCGACCCCGACGTCTCCTACGACCTGTCCGTCGCCCTCAGCGAGGCCTGCGCCAACGCCGTCGAGCACGGCGGCGACGGCGCCCGCGGCGCCTCCTCCGAGGCCTACCGGGTCACCGCCTATCTGGACGGCGAGAAGTGCCGTATCGAGGTCGCCGACGCCGGCCCCGGCTTCCCCGCCGGGGCCGGCTCCCGTTCCCGCCTCCCTGCCCGTCCGGCCCCCGCCGACGCGGAGCACGGCCGCGGCCTCTGCCTCATCCAGGAACTCGCCGACCACGTCCACTTCGGCACCGAACCCGGCCGCGGTGGCGCAGTGGTGAGCTTCGACAAGATCCTCAAATGGCGAGAAGACGCTCCCTTGATGGCGGTGTAGCCCAGAAGGCAGGCAAGCTTGTGCCCGTCGCCCCGGGCAGCCGGCGTCCGTCCCGGACTCCGAGAAGAGCCTTCCGGCGCGTCGAACTCCGGTGCACCACCCTCCCCTTGACGGCAACAGGCGATGGATTTTCCCGCGACCCGGTTCCATTGTCATGCCGTGATCAATAGCACCCTCGTTACACCAGCAAACGGATGTGCTGCAAGATCGATGTCAGGTACGGATAAGGAGCGCACCGCGCCTGGGGAAATCGAAGGCGGGGCCGTTCACAGTTTCGGGGCTGTTCACACTTCTGAGACCGACCGCTGTGCCCCGCTGCCTATGACCTCTTCAGTCGCAAGAGCAAGCGCGAATCTCTGCATTCGCACCATGAAACGGGGAGAAACAAGTGAAGAAGACGCTGCTGACCACGGGTCTCGTCGGGATGCTGCTGGTCGGAGCGACCGCGCTTGCCATAGCCATCTCCGACTCCGCCTCGACGCCGCTGCCCGGCACGGGGGCGAAGGTCAGGCCAATGCGTGGCAGTGCAACGCGTACGTGGACAAGTGCTCCTTCAAGACCTCGACCAAGGCCAAGAAGGGCAGCTCGAAGTACAAGGTCAGCAAGATCACCAACACGGCGACCGTGAAGGCCAACGGCTGGCAGGCCACCCTGTCGCTCAGCCCGAGCGGTACGAAGGTGAGTGAGAGCACTCGCCGCGTCAGCTGGACGAACAAGAACACCTGGATCTCCGACATCAGCGGTATCGCCGACCCGGGCGGCGCGCTCAACATGAGCGTCACCACCTGCTCCGACGGCGGCGCCTTCAAGTCCGGTGTCAAGGCGTTCGCCTCGGCCTGCGCCAACGACTGACCGACGATCCGATCCATCCGGCTGCGGGGTCACGCATGTGCGTGGCCCCGCTCAGCCATGAGGAACCTCATGAAGATCAATCCTCTTCAGGCCGGTACAGGACGTCGCAGCCGTGTGGTCGCAGCAGTGGCACTGGCCGCAGCCGCGGCCGCCCTGGGCGTGACCGTGTTCGGCGGCGGCTCGGTGAACCGTCCCGAGCGGCCGGGCGACGGGCTCGCCGAACAGCTCGACGCCCTGCGCGGCGCGAACGACCTGGTCCGTGCCACGACCGAGGACGTCGGGCAGGACCCCGCCCTGTACCCGACCGCGTACGGACGCATGGAGGCCACGCTCGCCGCCGGCCGCCGGTCCGCGGCCCGGGTACCCGAAGTCCGTACCGCCGCCCTGGCGGATCTCGCCCGCACGGAGATGCTGGACACCCCGGCCTGGCGGGCGCACTACGTGTGTCTGTCGTTCACGGGCTCCGGGGGACCGCCGTCCGCGGATGCCGCGACGGTCCTGGACCGGGCCGGGATCCGGAGAAGGGCCGAGCGCGAGGCACTCGCGTATCTGCGCAAGCCGGATGAAGGGGATGACGCTCTGACGTCGCTCGCCACGCGGGCGGCGTTCCTCCAGACCCTGACGTGCCTGGGGCGCGGGGACGACGTGCCTCGCGCCGTACTGGACCGTCTCGCCACGGACACCGCTCGTGCCGACCAGCCCGTACCGGTGCTCTACGCCGTCGACGCGTTGCGGGCCGCCGGGGTCCGTGCCCGCGCCACGCGGGTTCTGCGGGACGCCGGGACGCACCTGAACGCCGGCTGCGCGAAGTCCGGTCCGATGCAGCGAGCCGCTCTGGCCCTGCTCAGCCAGAACTTGACGCAGCAGACGCGCTCCTGCCTGCTGCCCGCGCTGAAGGACTCCGACACCCAGACCCGCTGGGTGGCCCGGCGTGCCCTCACCAGTGCCACCGCCAAGTCGGCTGCCCCGCTGCCCGCCCCGGCGGGCAGCATCAGGGCCGACGGTCTGGTCGCCAAGTCCCCCGCTCAGCTGGGCACGCTCACCGCCACGTACAACGCCGCCCGGGCCCTGACCGCCAGCGCCCAGCAGGAACAGGCACCGGACTGGCTGAAGAAGCGACTCAAGCAGCTCGGTTCGGATCCCGAACTCGACCCGTCCGACCGTGTCCTGCTCGCCATGACGTGCCACCGGCTCTCCCTGGACTGCGGGCCGCAGGCGGAGAAGGGAGCCAAGGAGGCCGCCGAGCTGAAGGTGCCGGCCCGCCTCACCAAGGAGAACCAGCGCAGCTGGTACGGCGCCCTGGCGGCCCGTGCCGAGTTCGGACTGGGATGCCGGCGTACGTCCGTCGAGCTGCCCGAGGACAAGGGCTCCCCGCTCTCCTACCGCTCGCTGCACATCGTGACGGTGCTCGCCGACTCGGGCTGCGAGCAGCAGGCCGCCCGGCTCACCAAGGGGGTCGACCTCGTGGCTCAGGTCCGCAAGGCTCTGCGCGACGGGGATCTGCTGACAGCTTCCGACGCGGCCCAGGCGGCCCTCGTCTCCGATCAGAACATCCCGCAGTCGCTGTGGGACGAGATCCCCGGCCTGCTGAGACGCTACCGCGACGCCGAGCACGGGGCGCTGTACGCGGCGACGCCGGGCGGTCCCGCCACGGCGGATGCGACCAGAGCCGCCTACTACCTCCTCGCCTGAATTACCCCGTCCCCACCGCAGAAGGAAGACCCCCTCGTATGAACACCGATTCTCCACCCGCCGTCCTGGCCGAAGGACTGGCCTTCAGCTATGCCTCCGGCGGCGGGCTGGCCCGTGCCGACCTCACGCTCGACGCGGGAGTGATGGCTGCCGTCGAGGGTCCTTCCGGCTCCGGCAAGAGCACCCTGCTCGCCTTGCTCGGACTCATCCTGTCGCCGGCCGAGGGCTCCCTGCACATCGCCGGCACGGACGCCGGCGCGCTGTCCCAGGCGGAGCGGGACCTTCTGCGGCAGCGATCCATCGGCATCGTGCTTCAGGACCTCGGTCTGCTGACGTTCCTCAACGCCTGGGAGAACGTCGCCGCGGCCTTCGGTCCGCGGCTCGGCCGGCACCGCACGGCCGCCCGGGACCTGCTCGGCGACCTCGGCATGGCGCAGCTCGCCGACTCCCCGGTCACCGAACTCTCTGGTGGCCAGCGGCAGCGCATCGCCGTCGCGCGGGCCGCCGTGAAGCAGCCTGTGCTCATCTTGGCCGACGAGCCGACCTCCGGCCTCGACCCCAAGACCGCGAACTCGGTCATGGACTCGCTGCGTGCCTGCGCTGAGAAGGGCGCCGCCGTGCTGCTCGTCACGCACGACTCCGCGATCGCCGGGAAGTGCGACCAGCGCTACGTCCTCGACGAGGGAGTGCTGTCGGCCGCCGGTGATCAGGCCGCAGCCGCTCCGACCGCCGACAAGGAGACCCTGCGATGAGCCGTTGGAGCCTTTACACCTGGAAGCGTGACGGGCGTTCGCTGCGCAGGGCGTTGCCGACGCTCACCGTCCTGGCGGCTCTGCTGACCACCTCGGCCGGGGTGGCGGCGGGGGCCGCCGGGGCCGTGGAGCGGGATGTGCTGGGGTCGGGCGGGCTCACCCAGATCGAGCTCTCCTCGTTCGAGGGCGACGCCTCGGTCCGTCCGCTGACCACCTCGGCGCTGCGGGACGCGGAGGGTGTGCCGGGGGTCCGTCAGGTGGTCGCCGACTACTCCTCCGTGCTGTACGCCGAGGAGGAGGGCACCTTCGACCTCACCAGTCACACCCTGACCCCCGGGGACGACCTTCCGGTCACCGAGGGTGAGATCCCCGCCGAGCTCGGGCGGGACGAGGTCGTGCTGCCGGCCACCGCGCAGGGCACCGACTTCACTCCGCTCCTCGGGCGGAGCGTGGCCTTCGGGTACACCAAGGCGACGGGTGCGTCCTCCGGCACGACCGCCGTGATCAAGCTGAGGATCGCCGCCCTGTACGACCCGAGCTGGCAGGTCGACGGACCGGGTGTGGCCTATCTCTCCGAGGAGACCGCTGCGCTGCTGGCCGCGGCACGGGCGGGGCAGGAGCCCGAGACCTTCCGCAAGAAGGAGGGCGCCCAGTCCGCCATCGTCGTGGTCGGGCACCAGAAGCAGGTGGCCGCCGCCACCAAGGCGCTGCAGGACGACGGCTTCTCGGCGTCCCCGGTGTCCGACCGGGTGCGCAATCTGCCCGGTCTGTTCGGCGCCGCGGATCTCGCGATGCGGGTCGGCGTCCTGATCATGGCGCTGGTCGCCATCGGGCTCGGTGTCGTGCGGGCGGCGGACAGCACCCGCGCGCGGATCGGTCAGTTCGCCGTGCTGCGGATCCTCGGTTCCGGACGGCCGGAGTTGCGCCGGATCCTGCTCGGCGAGGCCCTGCTCACGGGCGGTGTGGCAGGCGTGGTGGGCACGGTCGCCGGCACCGGAGTCTCCCTCGCCCTGGCCGGTCCGCTCAGCGACATGCTCGGCCTGCCGATCACCCGCGCGGACGCCCTGCCCGGGCCGGGCTGGGCCGCCGCCGCGCTGCTCCTGCCCGCGGCCGGCCTCGCCGCCGGGACGCTCTTCGGCAGCCGTGAGGTCCTCCGCCGGGATCCCTACCTCACCGCGCGGGCGCACAGCTGACAAAGGCTGTATGGAGAGCGCTCATGCGGAAGCCGTGAGTGGAAGAGGCCGGGTACCCATCGGTACCCGGCCTCTTCGGCGTCAGGGAATGTCAGCCCTTGAGGGAGGCCATCCAGGCCTCGACCTCGTCCGAGCGCCGGGGCAGGGCGGCGGAGAGGTTCCGGTTGCCGTCCTCGGTGACCAGGATGTCGTCCTCGATGCGGATGCCGATGCCCCGGTACTCCTCCGGCACGGTCAGGTCGTCCGCCTGGAAGTACAGGCCGGGCTCGACGGTGAGCACCATGCCCGGCTCCAGCGTGCCGTCGACATAGGTCTCGGTCCGTGCGGCGGCGCAGTCGTGGACGTCCATGCCGAGCATGTGCCCGGTGCCGTGCAGGGTCCAGCGGCGCTGCAGACCCAGCTCCAGCACCCGCTCCACGGGCCCCTCGACCAGGCCCCACTCCACGAGCCGCTCGGCCAGCACCCGCTGGGCCGCGTCGTGGAAGTCCCGGTACTTGGCGCCCGGCTTCACCGCCGCGATCCCGGCCTCCTGGGCGTCGTACACCGCGTCGTAGATCTTCTTCTGCAGCTCGGTGTAGCGGCCGCTGATCGGCAGGGTGCGGGTGACGTCGGCCGTGTAGTACGTGTGCGTCTCCACGCCCGCGTCGAGCAGCAGCAGGTCGCCGGCGCGGACCGGGCCGTCGTTGCGCACCCAGTGCAGCGTGGTGGCGTGCGGGCCTGCCGCGCAGATGGAGCCGTAGCCCACGTCGTTGCCCTCCACGCGGGCGCGCAGGAAGAAGGTGCCCTCGATGTAGCGCTCGCTGGTCGCCTGCGCCTTGTCGAGAACCTTCACCACGTCCTCGAAGCCGCGCACGGTCGAGTCGACGGCCTTCTGCAGCTCGCCGATCTCGAAGTCGTCCTTCACCAGCCGCATCTCGGAGAGGAAGACCCGCAGCTCCTCGTCGCGCTCGGCGGTGACCTTGTCGGTCAGCGCCTCCTCGATGCCGGCGTCGTGGCCGCGCACCACGCGGACGGGGCCGGTGGCCTCGCGGAGCGCGCCGGGCAGCTCACGCACGTCGGACGCGGGGATGCCGTAGAGCTTCTCCGCCTCGGTGAGGGAGTGGCGGCGGCCGACCCACAGCTCGCCGTGGCCGTCCAGCCAGAACTCGCCGTTCTCCCGGTTGGAGCGCGGGCGGAGGTAGATCGTCGACTGGTGGCCGTCGGCGGTGGGCTCCATGACGAGGACGCCGTCCTCGGTCTGGTTGCCGGTGAGGTACGCGTACTCGACCGAGGCGCGGAAGGGGTAGTCCGTGTCGTTCGAGCGGGTCTTGAGGTTGCCCGCGGGGATCACCAGGCGCTCGCCGGGAAAGCGCGCGGACAGCCGGGCGCGGCGGGCGGCGGTCTCGGCCGCCTGCGGGATCGGCTCCAGGTCGTGCAGCTCGGTGTCGGCCCAGCCGGTCTTCATGTTCTCGGCCAGCTCGTCGGACACGCCCGGGTACAGGCCGTTCTTGCGCTGCTTGATGGGCTCTTCGGTCTCTTCCGGGGTCTCCGGGGTGAGCTCGTCGGCCACGTCATCCTCCTCGATACGGCACTGGACCGCCCTCCATCGTACGGTCGCGCCGAAACGGTCACAGGAGGTGAGCGCCTCTTACGTCACCGGTCACCGACGCCGGTCGTCGCGCGTGGGCGGCACCGGAGGACTCCGGTCGGAGGTCTGCTCGGACCTGGCCTACTCGAAGCGCGCCGCCAGCAGCACCACGTCCTCGCCCGAGTCCGCGGGGTCCGTCTCGTCCGCCCGGCCCGGCAGCACCGTCCGCAGGATGTGGTCGACGATGGCGTCCGGGTCGCGCCGCAGCGCTCTCGGCACCCCGGCGGCCGCCGCGTGCAGCCGGGCGAAGGCGCGGTCCGTGGGGTCGCCGGTGCGGTGCAGCAGCCCGTCGGTGTACAGCAGAACCGTCTCTCCCGGTTCGGCGTGGATCTCCACGCTCGGCGCCTCCCAGCAGGCGAGCATGCCGAGCGGGGCCGACACCGAGGTCTCCACGAACTCGGTGCGCCGCTCCCCGATCAGCAGCGGCGGGCTGTGCCCGGCACCGGCCAGGGTGATCTTGCGCAGCGCCGGTTCGCAGTAGCCGAACAGGGAGGTGGCCGACCAGGCGGGCTCGGTGAGCCGCAGCAGCAGCTCCAGGTCGGACAGCACGGCGACCGGGTCCTCCCCCTCCATCACCGCGTACGCCCGCAGGGAGGCGCGCAGCCGGCCCATCGCGGCGACCGCGCTCGGTCCCGACCCGGTGACGGAGCCCACGGCCAGACCGAGCGCCGCGTCCGGCAGCGGCAGCGCGTCGTACCAGTCGCCGCCGCCGCGCGGGGAGGTGCGGTGCCGGGCGGCGAGCTGGACGCCGGGGACGCGCGGCAGCCGGGAGGGCAGCAGCTCCTCGCTCATGGTGGCCATGGCCGTGCGGGTGCGGTGCAGCTCCACCAGGCGGGCGAGGTGCTCGGCGGCGTAGCGGGCGTAGAGGCCGACCAGGTGCCGCTGGCGTTCGCCGGGCTCGGCCGGCTCGTCGTACAGCCACACCGCGGCGCCCAGGCGCTGCGCGGACTCGGCGGCGAGCGGCAGCGCGTAGCTGGCGGCGTAGCCGAGGCGGGCGGCGACCTCGCGGTGGCGGGGGTCGAGCCCCTTCTCGGCGAACAGGTCGGGCTCCGCGATGCCGTCGTCGGCGCCGGGCAGGCCGTCGAGGATCCTGCCGTACGACAGCGAGCTGCGCGGCACCGTCTCGATGTGGCCGAGGTCCGAGTGGGCGAGGCCGAGACCGACGGTGGTGTCCGGGCCGAGACCGTCGGCGGGCTCCAGCACGACAAGTCCGCGCCGGGCGCCCACCAGGGCGGCTCCGGCGCGCAGCAGTTCCCGCAGGGCCTCGTCGAGCGTGCTCGTCCGGGTCAGGCGTTCGGTGAGTTCGTGGAGGGTCGTGAGGTCGGAGACCCATCCCGCCAGCCGGTCCTGGAGCACCGCGCTCGGTGCGTGCTGCGGGCCGGGCGGTGCACCGGAGCTGTCGGCGACGACGGACCCGACAGTGTGTGCGGGGGCGGGAACCGTTGAATCGATTCCGGCCACTTTCGGAGGGTGCGGGGCGTTCATGGCGTCCGGCTTTCCGGCCGGTGCGTACTGCACAAAAGCATCGCAAACCCCCATGTCATTCTGCGTCGCCGGCAGTGTTCCACATGTACACGCACTCGTGAGGAGATGTCCAGCATTGTCCTGCTGGGATTCCTGGTGTCCGTGAGCCTGAAGGGAATGGCCCACAGACCCCTTGCCGAAATATGAAGTTGGCTTGAAACTGCCTCAGGGGGAGGCCTCTTGCGGTCGACTGGGTTTGCTCGACGGAGCGTCACAGCGGTCGTGTGGGGTACGTACTGGGTTAAGGCCAGGGGTGGTTGGGAGCCACCCGGGAACCTGGTGACGGGCCCGGGCGTCCTATCCACCGAAGACCGTGCCCCATCCTCCCGTGGCGGAGGCGGAGAGCAGTACGCGCGACGGCAATCGCCAGACTTCGCCACCCCACGCCACGCCCGTGCTTCTGGTAGACGCAGTATGGGCGGACGGCTGGACGCAGTATGGGCGGACGGCCGCGGAGGCAGCCCACGCTCGACCCCCAGGGGTTCCCCTTGCCCGGTGCAGGGGTGTGATGCGCCAACAGGTACGCACAGTGAAGTGATCAACACATGTTGTGATGTGGACCACGGTGTTGCCAGGCGTGCAACGGAAAGGAACGAGCGCTCATGCGCGAGATCCTCGGAAGGCGACGCAGGCTCCTGTCCCGGCGACGCGAATCAGGGCCTGAGCTGATCGACGCGGCCCTGACCTTCGCCACCCAATGGCAGTGGCCCGTACTCCCGGGCGTGGCGGCGGACCCGCAGGGCAGGTCCCGCTGCGGCTGCCCCGACCCCGAGTGCACTGTTCCGGGTGCCCATCCCTTCGACCCCGGCCTCCTCGCGGCCACCACCGACGAGCGGATGGTGCGCTGGTGGTGGAGCAACCGGCCGACGGCGCCCATCGTGCTGGCCACCGGGGGCAAGGCGCCGTGCGCCGTCTCCCTGCCCGCCCTTCCCGCGGCCCGCGCCCTCGCCGCGCTCGACCGCCTCGGCATCCGCCTCGGCCCGGTCGTCGCCGGCCCCGACCGCTGGTCGATCCTGGTCAAGCCGTACTCCCTGGAGCAGCTGGGCGAGCTGCTGTACGCCAAGGACTTCGTCCCCGGCTCGCTGCGCTTCCACGGCGAGGGCGGCTATCTCGCGCTGCCCCCGTCGCACACCGGCCAGGGCGAGATCCGCTGGGAGCGCGCCCCGCTGCCCGGCTCGGCCTCGCCGTGGGTGCCCGATGTCGAGGCCGTGGTGGACGCCGCGGTCGAGGCCCTCACTCGTACGGGTGTGAGCGCGCCGGAGATGTAGCGGGACCGGCGCGCGCCGCGCCCGCTTCCGCCGCCCCGGGGCGTTATGTTCCGGGGCCATGCCGCGTCATGCCGGGGCCCGTGCCCGGACTCTGCGAAACACACGACTGCTCGCGGGCGTCGTGCTGGCGGGCGCGGTCGTGCTGCCCCTGGCCATGGCCACCGCCGGGCCGGGCGGCTCCGACACCACCACCGACATGAAGCGCGCCACCCAGCGGCACACGGCCGCCGGCGTGGGCGATCCCGCCCCCGGGACGGACGCGGGGGACTCCGCCTTGCCTTCCCCGGGTGACGACAGCGGGGCGCCGGCGTCCGCCGCGAGCGGGGAGGGCAGCGGTGCCCCGATGACGCCCGGCGGCATCCACCTGTCCACAGCCGTGCGCTGCGGGCCCGAACTCACCTCCCCCGAGGGCATCGAGGCCCAGACCTGCGTGGTGGCGCAGGGCGAGGACGTCTGGGCGCGCACCTACTACCGCAACGCCACCGGGGGCGCCCTGCACGCCGTCCTCGCGCTGCTGGGCCCGGGCGGCCGCAGCGTCCGCATGCCGTGCGCGGCGGACGCCGGGGACGAGCCGGCGATCTGTGAGACGCCCAGGGGGCGCAGCCGGGGGGAGCTCGCCGGTTACTCGGCCGTCGCGGAGTTCTCGCGGCACGCCGGGCGGGGGCCGCTGCTGCTGCGCTCCGGGAGCAACTCACAGTCGTAAACGTGCAGTTGACCGCAGGCTCCGGTGCGTGAGCGGGCCCGGATGCGAAAAGACCCGGTTGCTGGCGACGGGGGATGCACCAGCAACCGGGCTACTGAAACGGTAACAAGAGATCGGCCGTTAGCAAATTCGATCTCAGGGATTCCGGTCACCTATTGGCTTGTCCGGACCGGGAGTTGTGGACGGAACGGGTTCTTCTGCCGACCCTCCGGGCCGCTGACCGACCGTTCAGCAGCGGGGATGCCGTACGGCCGCGACTCCGGGCGCGGTGACCGTGGCCTTGGTCACGGGCGGCCCGTGGGCCCGGTTTTGCCTGACCGGGCCCCCGGTCATGGCCCGGCAGCGGCTTGGTCGCGACCCGGTCCCGCTCAGCCGCGGCCTGGTCGCGGCTCGGCGCGGCGGTGTCCCTCCGCGGCCGGGTGGGTGGCCGGTCGAGGCCCGACGGGTGTCCGGCCGAGGCCCTGGGGCCGGCCGGGCGAGTGCCGGGCCGCGGGTCAGCTCAGCGTGATCTGGCGGTTGGTCAGGCCGCCGCGCGCACGGCGCTCGTCGGCGGTGAGCGGAGCGTCGGTGGCCAGCGCCTCGGCGAGCCGCTCGGCGAACTCCGCCGCGGGCTTCTCCACGTCGTCCGCGCCGGTCCCGCTCGGCAGGTCCCAGACCGGGACGGTCAGCCCGTGCGCGCGGAAGGAGCCGACCAGCCGGGTGCCCTCACCGAGGGAGGAGCGGCCCGCCGCGTGCAGCCGCGCCAGGGCGTCCAGAAGCTGCTCCTCGGGATGCGGCATCACCCACCGCAGATGGTTCTTCTCCGGGGTCTCGCACCAGTAGGCGGCGTCCACCCCAGACAGCTTGACGGTCGGGATGGCCGCGGCGTTGGCCCGCTCCAGCGAGGCCGTGACGTCCGGCGTGGCGTTCTCCGGGTCCGGCACCCAGAACTCGAAGCCGCTGTGCACCACCGGCTCGAAGGGAGCGTTCAGGTCCAGCAGGTCCTGCAGCCGGGGCCCGTCGGCGGGGGCCCGGCGGGCCTTGACCGGCGTACCGGGGTCGGCGGCGAGCGCGCGCTGGAGGGTGTCGGCGAGATCGCGGCTGATGTCGCCGGAGGAGGTGTCGTTCTGCAGGCCGAGCAGCACCGAGCCGTCGTCGCGGCGCAGGGCGGGCCAGGCCATGGGCAGCACGGTGGCCAGCGTGACCGACGGGACACCCTCGGGCAGGCCGTCCTTGAGCATCAGCTCGGCGGTGGCCGCGGGCACCAGCTCGCGCAGCGCGATCCAGTCGCACTCGCCGGGCAGGCCCTCGAAGGGGCGGTGCACCAGCTCGGTCACGGCGTGCGCGGCGGCACGGCCGTGGCAGGCCTTGTAACGGCGGCCGCTGCCGCAGGGGCAGGGCTCGCGGGCACCGACGACCGGGATCTCTCCCTCGGTGAGCTGGGGCCGCTTGGCCTTCGTCTGGGGTCGCTTCTTGGCCATCGTGGGTGTCTCCCGGTTACAGCACTTCGCGTACGGGCGCGAGCCTAGCCGCTCGCACCACGGTCCACGGGATGCTGTGGACAGCGTGCCGGGTCGTGCACCGGTGCGCCGGTGCACCGGGAGGGCGTCCGCCGGACGGCCGGGCCGTCGTTCGGGGTCATCAGTTGAGGCAGTCGATCGGCCCCGTCAGCCGGGGGCGTCAGCCGAGGCCGTCAGTCAGATCGTCGACCGAGGTCATAAGTCGAGCCCGTCGGCCGAGGCCGTCAGTCGAGCTCGTCGGCCGAGGGCGTCAGTCGAGCTCGTCGAACGCGTCGGCGAAGCCCAGGCCGGGTATGTCCGCGACCGCCGGGGCGGCGACCCGCGCGGCGAAGTCGTCGCGGCGGTGGCCCGCGTCGCGGTCGTGGACCGCGGCGTGCACCACGACCCAGACCGTGACCTCTCCGGGCACCTCGTCGCGCACCCCCCAGTCGTCGGCCAGGGCGGCGATGATGTTCAGTCCGCGTCCGCCGTGCGCCGTGACCGAGGGAGTGGAGGGAGCCGGTCGGGTCGGGCCGCCGCCGTCCGTGACCTCGACGACGAGGCGGCCCTGCTGATCGAGGCGCCAGGCGGCACGCACATCACCGTCCCCGGCCTGCGCGTCGCCCAGCGGGCGACCGTGCTTGCACGCGTTGCTCAGAAGCTCGGAAAGGATGAGTACGGCGTCGTCGATGACCTGGTCCGGCAGCCCGCCCTCACGCAACTGAGTGCGCATCCGGTGCCGCGCCCGCCCTACGCCCGCAGGGCCATGGGGTACGGCCATGCTCGACGACGTGGGCACCTCCTGTGCCACCACCAACGCCACCCCCGAGACCTCCTTCGCCCCACGCCACGGAGTGGATGCCCCATTGGCCTGAACCGGAAACCGGCCAATCCAAGTGGGGCGACGCATTCGACCGGGGTGAACACGCACTGAACGCGCCGGAGCACTCCCCGTAATCGAGTGGCTGGATTTCATCGGTGTGGCCGAGACGTGAGGATCCTCCTGAGCTCGGATGCGAGTCAAGAGCTCTGCGGGACGGCCGCTTCCGCCGCGCCCGGCCGCCTCGTCCGGTGGCCCTGCTTCAGCGCCCGAGCTGATCAAGCACCGCGCGCGGCCGGTTGGTGATGATGGCGTCCACTCCGAGCCCGAGGCACAGGTCCACGTCCCTCGGGTCGTTGACGGTCCACACGTGCACCTGGTGGCCGTTCTGCTTGAGGCGCTCGATGTACCCGGGGTGGCTGCGCACGATCCGGATCGAGGGGCCCGCGATCCGCACCCCCGTCGGAAGCCGTCCGTCGCGCAGCCGGGGCGAGACGAACTGCATGAGGTACACCGTCGGCAGCGTCGGTGCCGCGGCCCGCACCCGGTGCAGGGAGCGCGCGGAGAAGCTCATCACCCGCACCGGGGACTCCTCCGGACTGGCCGGAGCGTCAAGGCCGAAGCGTTTGAGCAGGAGCAGCAGCCGCTCCTCCACCTGCCCCGCCCACCGCGTGGGGTGCTTGGTCTCGATCGCCAGCTCCACCCGGCGTCCGGCGTCGGCGACGAGCTCCAGCAGCCGCTCGAGGGTGAGGACGGAGGTGGCCTCCCGGTCCTCGGGCCGGTGCTCCCAGTCCGGCTCCTCCATGCGGCCGGCCGCCGAGCCGCGGGTCTTCCAGGCGCCGAAGTCCAGCGCCGCCAGGTCGGACAGCTCCATCGCGGAGACGGCGCCGCGGCCGTTGGACGTACGGTTGACCCGGCGGTCGTGCACGCACACGAGGTGACCGTCGGCGGTCAGGCGCACATCGCACTCGAGCGCGTCCGCGCCGTCCTCGATCGCCTTGCGGTACGCGGCCAGGGTGTGCTCCGGGGCGTCCTCGGAGGCTCCCCGGTGGGCGACGACTTGGGTCAGGTGCTGTCGTGCGTGGGTCACCGCGTCATGGTGCCACCACGCCGGGGCAGACGTGAGGTCGGAGGAGTCCCGGCGGCGCAAACGTGATCGACGTCCGGTCGGAGGCATAGCGATGGCAAACCTTTAGCGAGTAATGCCCTATATAAAGGATGGTCCCGGACCCACAGGAACGGCTTATGGTGCCCTGACAGCGTGTGGGAAATGCTGTCGTCATACAAAGAGACCCAGACCCGCACAGCCGCAGCGCGCCGAAGCTCGTCGACAGCGTGAGCGAGCGTGACCGAGTGCGAACGACTGCACCAGCCGTGGATCGAGGAGAAGAGCTGTGAGCACCGAGAACGAGGGCACCGCGGTACCCCCGGCCCCGTCCGCACCGCCCACGCCGGTGGATGCTCCCGCTGCTCCGGCACACCAGGAGCACCCGGCTCCGGACAGGGGCACCGACCCCACCACCCCCCTGCCTCCCGTCCCGCCGAACACGCCCCGCGCCCACGGCGCACCCGGCGCACACAACGCTTCCAACGACACCGGCACACCGGGTGGCCCCGGCGCCGGCCACGGCGCGCCCGGACCGGCCTCCGGCTCCCCGTCCGCCCCGGACCCGTCCTGGCCCCCGCCCCCGCCGGGCGGCGGCTCGCCCGCGGACGGCGGCGCCGGGCAGGGCGGCGGCTGGGGCTCCACGTACCAGCAGTCCGCGCCCGGACCGAAGAAGAACGGCCGCGGCGGGCTGCTCGCGGCGGTCCTGGTGGCCGCGCTGGTCGCGGGCGGCCTCGGCGGCGGTCTCGGCTACACCCTGGCCAAGAACAACGACGACACCTCCTCCACCACGGTCTCCGCGTCCACCAGCGGCGGCAACGTCAAGCGCGAACCGGGCACGGTCGCCGCGGTGGCCGCGAAGGCGCTGCCGAGCACGGTCACCATCGAGGCCGAGAGCACCAGCGGCGAGGGCGGCACCGGCACGGGCTTCGTCTTCGACAAGCAGGGCCACATCGCCACCAACAACCACGTCGTCGCCGACGCGGTCGAAGGCGGCCGCCTCTCTGCGACGTTCCCGGACGGCAAGAAGTACGAGGCCGAGGTCGTCGGCAACGCCCAGGGCTACGACGTGGCGGTCATCAAGCTCAAGAACGCCCCGTCGAACCTCAAGCCGCTCACCCTCGGCAACTCCGACGAGGTGGCGGTCGGCGACTCCACCATCGCGATCGGCGCGCCCTTCGGCCTGTCCAACACGGTGACCACCGGCATCATCAGCGCCAAGAACCGCCCGGTCGCCTCCAGCGACGGCAGCGGCAGCCAGGCGTCCTACATGAGCGCTCTGCAGACCGACGCCTCCATCAACCCGGGCAACTCCGGCGGACCGCTGCTGGACGCGCAGGGCAATGTGATCGGCATCAACTCCGCCATCCAGTCCACCAGCAACGGCGGCTTCGGCACCGGCCAGGCCGGCTCGATCGGCCTCGGCTTCGCCATCCCGATCAACCAGGCCAAGTTCGTCGCCCAGGAACTGATCAAGACCGGCAAGCCGGTGTACGCCAAGATCGGCGCCTCGGTCTCGCTTCAGGAGAACACCGGCGGCGCGAAGATCACCGAGCAGGGCGCGGGCGGCGCCGAGGCGGTCGACCCCGGCGGCCCCGCCGACAAGGCCGGACTGCAGCCCGGTGACGTCATCACCAAGCTGGACGACCGGGTGATCGACTCCGGCCCCACCCTGATCGGCGAGATCTGGACCCACAAGCCGGGCGACCGGGTCACGATCACCTACGAACGCGACGGCAAGGAGCGCACCACCGAACTCACCCTGGGCGCCCGGGTCGGCGACAACTGACACCACCGCGCCCCGACCGACCCGTTACTCTGGACCCCGCGCCGCCGATCACGGCCCGGCGCGGGGAGGTGTGCCCGAGCGGCCTAAGGGAACGGTCTTGAAAACCGTCGTGGCAGCGATGTCACCGTGGGTTCAAATCCCACCGCCTCCGCTTGCTGAGCAGTGAGAACGGCCCCCTGACCTGGATAGTCGGTCGGGGGCCGTTTTCCTACCGTGGCGCGGTCGCCGCGGTCAGGAACATCGGCAGGGCCAGGAAGAGTCGGTCGGCTTCCGCTCGCACGTGCTGCTCGGTGAGCCAGCGGTCCGCCTGCTCACGCGTGACGGCAGCGGCAGAGCAGGCCGCTTTGGACAGTGCGGCGAGCAAGGGCAGCATCTCTGGTCCGGTGAACACTTCGGTTCGTATCTCGACCGTCACGTCGTCGAAGCCGGCGTCCAGGAGCAGGTTGCGGTACCGGCGGGCGGCTCGCGGGCTGGTGATCAGATCCGCGCGGGCGTGCACGATGGTGCGGGTGAGGGCGGAATCGTCGGAGTCGATGACGATGGTGTCCCAGTCCTGACCGGCCAGCACGATCCGTCCCCCGGGTGTGAGCACCCTACGGGCTTCCGCCAAGGCGCGAGCAGGGTCGGCCAGCTCGTGGAACACCTTGTCGGCCCGGTAGGCATGCACCGACGCATCCGGCAGCGGCAGGTCGTACGCATCCGCGATCCGGAAGTCCGCTTCGGGCCACCGCCTGCGGGCGATGGCGATCATGTGCTCGTCCGGGTCCACGCCCAGGGCCTTCGCGCCTCGTTCGTGCAGTTCCGCCACGGCTCGTCCGGCGCCACACCCCACGTCCACCACCGCTGTGCCGGGTCCGGCGGCGAGCAGGTCGTAGGAGAGAGCCCGCAGTGCCGTGCTCCCCGGCAGTCGGTCGAGCGCGTCGAGCCGCGCGAGGAGTTCGCCGGTCGACGAGCGGTCCTGTCCCTGTTCCTCGGTCACATCCTCGGTCGCTTCCTCGGTCACATCCTCGGTCGCTTCCTCGGCCATTTCCTCGGGCATTTCCTCGGTCATGTGCGGCAGGGTGCGACTTAATGTCGGCATGAGGTCAAGCGAGCACAGGACGCCAGAGGATCACGCGGGCGCGTCGATGAGTATCGGCGCCCTCGCCGAACGCTTCGGCCTGGCCACGCACGTCCTGCGGCACTGGGAGGCGATGGGGCTGCTGACGCCCGTCCGCGACGCCGCCGGCCGCCGCCGTTACGGGAGCGCCGATCTCACCCGCGTCGCCGTCATCCTGCGGGCCAAGGAGGCAGGGCTGTCCCTCCGCTCCATCCGTTCTCTGACCGCGGCCGGTGATCCCGCCAGGCGCAGGGACATCCTGAGTGCGGAAGCCGAGGCGCTTCGCTCGCGCATCGCGGCCGCGCAGGCATCCCTCGACCTCATCGAATGCGCCCTCGGCTGCGACCACGACGGGCGGTGGTCTGCTCGCGCTGGGGTGGCGCATTCCGGGGATCGTGCAGCTGGTCGTTCTCGTGGGCGGCGCGATGCTGGTTTCCGGGCTGGGGTCCGTCGGTGACGCCTGCCTCAGGCAGAGGTCGTGGTCTCAGTCCTCGTCGGAGCTGCCGCGTTCGCTGTCGGTGGTCAGGGGGCCGACGACGACCTTCTCGACCCGTCCTGCGGCGAAGTGGATCCAGGTGGCCAGTCCGACCTGCGGGGTGTCCGCGTAGATCCAGGCCTCGGAGCGGTTCCTCCGCCGCCAGCCGCGGAAGTTGAGCCTGCGGCGGCTCGAATACAGGGCCAGGTATTCGTTGTCGTCGACCGAGTGCGTAGGTTTTCCGAGCAGTTGCTTGACCTGTTGGGCTGTCATGCCCGTCGCCACGGTGGTCATGGGCGCACCCTAGTGAGCGCCGATACACCCTGCCGTTGCCCTCACAGGATCTCCTCAACGGTCCGGCACGCGAGCGGGATCTCCTCGTCCACCGCCAGCCGCTCCCAGGGCAGCTCCCGCAGCGCGGGCTCCGCGTCGCAGCCCGACGGCGCGCGGGCGGTCGGCTGGAACCAGACGACGGTGAGGCAGGAGCGGTGCAGGGCGTGGTGGTGGGCGGGATCGAGGGGCTCGGAGCGGAAGCTGCCGAGGCAGGCGACGCCGGGAAGAACCTCCACGGGGCCGGAGGAGCCCGGGTACTGGTCGGGGTACTCGCGCGGCGGGATCAAATGCACCGGGGCACCGGGGTAGACCTGTTCGGCCGTGCGGAGCAGCTGCCGGATCCTGTCGTCGTCGACCGGTCTGCAGGGGTAGATGGCGAGCGGCCCGCCGTAGGTCGAGGACATGTGCAGTTCGGCGAGGTGCACCGCCCTGCCGGAGGTGAGGACGAGGCGGGCGAGTGACATGGCCGGCACTCGGGGGCGGTGGTGCATCGGGCTCTTTCGGTGGTGCGAGCGGTGCCTGGTCTCCCGCCGGTGGCGGGCGGTGGCCGGCCGGTGGTCGGGTCGGTGTCACTCGGCGGTGGCGGGGCCGGGGCTCTCGGGCGGCTCAGGGAGGCTCAGGGACGGCCCAGGAACGGCCCAGGGGCACCTCAAGGGCGTCTCGAGGGCAGCTCAAGGAGGGCTCAGGGCCTGTCGAGGGCGGTTCAAGGGCGTCTCAAGGGCATCTCAAGGGCGGCACAGGGGCCGGTTCAGGGGTCGGTTCAGGGGCGGCACAAGGGCCGGCTCAGGGGCCGGTTCAGGGGCGGTGCCCCGTCATCCGTGCCGCGGAGGCGATCGTGGCGCGGGCCTCGCGTTCGGACAGCCCCGTGTTGAGGGCCGCCTCGACGAGCGGGTCCACCAGGGCGGGCCCGATGCCGTCCTCGTAGGCGCGGCAGGCGGCCCAGAAGAGCCGGGTGTTGCGCTGGCCCTCGTGCGCGGCGAGGACGAACTGGACCAGGCCCTGGCCGTGGCTGCCGGTCGAGACGGGCGTGGGGTGGTGGTGGCGGGGCGGCGGCAGGAGGAGGCGCAGCAGGGCCTGCGGGCAGGGGGCGGGGGCGAGGTGGGCCGTGCCGGGGGCGGTGGTGTAGCTGCCGTGTTCGGTACGGGAGCCGGGGCCGACGAGGTAGCCGCCGGCGCCCCGGATGTCGATGCCGGGCGCCAGGCGGCCCGCGGAGTTGGGCACGACGGCGTCCGGCGGGCCGCTGAGCCACAGGTGGCGGCCGCCGCTGGGGGTCAGGACGACCACCGTGGGCGGGATGGTGAACAGGTGGCGCAGGGCCAGCTCGCGCAGTGCCGCGGAGGAGTCCGTTCCGTTCTTGGTGTCCAAGTCGATGCCGATGAGGTGGTGCGGCGGCAGACCGCAGGCGATGCCGTAGCCGGTGGCCCTGGGCGCGGCGGCGAACATCTCGCGGATGCGGGCGGGGTCGGTGGAGGCGTCGTAGACGCCGTGGCCGAAGCGGCCGCACTCGCCGTGGCAGGGCGGCGCCGCCGGGTCGGGGTCGTCGCGGTGCGGGGAGCGCAGGGCCGGCAGCTTGGTGCGGGACAGGGGGATGACGGCCAGTCCGCGTTCGGCGGCTGACAGGGCGTGTGCGAGGGCCAGCGTCGTGGCCTGCCGGTCGGTGGTGGCCATGACTCTATGTTCGTACGTACGTTCGAAAAAGGAAAGGGGGAGCCGGGGCGACACGCCGGGCGGTTCCGGGACCCGCGCATGATGCCGGAACGCTTCATCCCTTGCGCGGCTTGGGAGCCGGTGCGCCCGTCTCATGTGATCTATGACTCATGAGGTGCGAAGGGGTTTATCGACTAGTCGTCACGCTTGCGTGCGAAGAGCGGCTTCCGGGGTGGTTCGACGGGGATTCGGTGGGCAACTCTGATCACGCGACGTCGTGCACAGCACCAGGGCGATCGGCCGAAAACCCTGGTGGCAGCCGTACTTCACGCAATGTCCGGCACACACGGCCACGAGCCGGTGGGTCCTTGTTCTGGAGGGAACACAACATGGCAAGCATCCGTACCGCCCGCGTCATCGCCGCTGTCTCCGCGCTTCCGCTCGCGGCCGCCCTGTTCACCGGTGTCGCGTCGGCGGACAACGGAGCCTTCGCGGACGACGGTTCGAACGCGACGGCGGCGACCGCCGATGCCGGCGTCCTCGGCAGCGGCGTAGGCGGCGACAACTTCGGCAACTCGTCGACCACCAACCAGCAGGCCATCGGCTCCGGCGCCTCGAACCAGAGCAACACCGCTCAGGTCAACGGCTCGGCGTTCACGGCGGTCAACCAGGGCAACGACAACGTGGCCATCAGCTTCTCCCCGCTGTGGTGGTGAGGTGAGAGGGCCGCCATCGGCCCTCTGACGGAACTGTGGGTGTGCTTCGTGGGGTGCAATGCGTCTGCGCGGCGGTGCTTCGGTGCCGCCGCGCAGGCGTTTGCGGAGACGGTGACCTTGACAGTCGGCGGGTGGGGATCGAATCTGACGGATAGTCAGATGTGGAGTGGCGCTGCGGGGCGTTGCTGCCGCTCGGTGCGGGGAGCGTGGGGCCCGAAGGGCTCTCGTGAAATTCCGTCGTTGGAGTGGGAACCCGAGGGGCGGGTGCGGTGTACCAGAAGTGTCAGGACGGACACGGACGTCGTGATGAGACGACGGTGGTACGAGGAGGGGGATCCGCATGAGCGGGGAGGCGGTCGCCAGTGCGGAGCGCGGGCAGGGCCTCGAGCAGGATCTCGGGGCGCGGCTGAAGGCGTACGAGGGCCGGCCCGCCGTCACGGGCGGCAGGGGGCGGGATCCCGTCAACGAGCCGATGATCAGGCACTGGTGCGAGGCGATGGGCGACACCAACCCCGCCTATGCGGGGCCCGGGGCCGCCGCGCCGCCGACGATGCTCCAGGTGTGGACCATGGGCGGCCTCTCCGGGCAGGCGGCACGCACGGAGGCGTTCGACGAGCTGCTCGCGCTGCTCGACGAGGCCGGGTTCACGGCGGTGGTGGCCACCGACTGCGAGCAGGAGTACGTCCGTTGCCTGCGCCCCGGGGACGAGGTGACCTTCGACGCGGTGATCGAGTCGGTCTCCGACCGCAAGATCACCAGGCTCGGCACGGGGCACTTCGTCACCACGCGGATGGATGTCCGTGCGGGAGGTGACCTGGTCGGTACGCACCGCTTCCGCATCCTCAAGTACGCGCCCGCACAGGCAAGTCGGCCGGTCCGACGCGGGCCGCCGTTGTCCGGGCGGAGGCCCGGGCAGGAACCCGGGTCGGGGCCCGGGGCCCGCCCCGAGGCGCACCTCGCCCGGCGCCCCGAGCCGGACCCTGCCCGGCGCCCGGAGCCGCACCCCGAGCGGCGCCCCCGCCCGGTCGTGAACCGGGACAACGCCGGCTTCTGGGAAGGCGTGGCCCAGCACCGGCTGCTGATCCAGCGCTGCACCGGCTGCGGCACCCTGCGCTTTCCCTGGCTGCCGGGCTGCAACAGATGCGGCTCGCTGGAGTGGGACACGGCGGAGGCGTCCGGCGAGGGCACCGTCTACTCCTACGTGGTCATGCACCATCCGCCCTTCCCCGCCTTCGACCCGCCGTACGCCGTGGGGCTGATCGAGCTGGCGGAGGGCGTGCGGATGATCGCCGATGTGGTGGACGTGCCCTGCGACCAGGTGCGGATCGGCATGCCGGCGCGGCTGGAGTTCCGGCGGTACGACGAGGAGCTGGTGCTGCCGGTGTTCCGGGAGGTGAGGGGATGACGCGGACGGACCGTGCGGTACCTGCGGTCGGCGATCGGCTTCCCCCGCTGGAGATCCCGGTCACCCGCACCCTGATCGTGGCGGGAGCGATCGCCTCCCGCGACTTCCAGGACGTGCACCACGACGCGGAGGCGGCCCGGCAGAAGGGGTCGCCCGACATCTTCATGAACATCCTGACGACCAACGGCCTGGTCGGCCGCTACATCACCGACCACTTCGGCCCGACGGCGGTGCTCCGCAGGGTCGCCATCAGACTGGGCGCACCCAACTACCCCGGAGACACGCTGCTGTTGTCGGGAACGGTGGAGGAGGCCGACGGGGACACGGTCACGGTCCGGGTCACCGGGACGAACGGCATCGGCAGACATGTCACGGGCACGGTGACCGTCACGCCGGGCGGAGCGGACCGGCCGCCGGAGAGGGGTGCGGGATGAGCCTGCGCGGACGGGACACCCTCGGCGGGCGGGCGGCGATCGCCGGCATCGGGGCCACGGAGTTCTCCAAAACCTCGGGCGCAGCGAGCTGCGGCTGGCCGTGGAGGCGGTGCGGGCCGCGCTGGAGGACGCCGGGCTGACTCCGGCGGACGTGGACGGGATGGTCACGTTCACCATGGACACCAGCCCGGAGATCACGGTGGCCCAGGCGGCCGGCATCGGCGAGCTGTCCTTCTTCTCCCGCGTCCACTACGGCGGCGGCGCGGCCTGCGCCACCATTCAGCAGGCGGCCCTCGCGGTGGCGACGGGGGTGGCGGAGGTGGTGGTCTGCTACCGGGCGTTCAACGAGCGGTCGGGCCGGCGCTTCGGCGCGGGTGTGCGGCACCGGGAGCCGTCGGCGGAGGGGGTGGCGCTCGGCTGGGCGCTGCCGTCCGGGCTGCTGACGCCGGCCTCCTGGGTGGCGATGGCGGCACAGCGGTATCTGCACACCTTCAAGCTGGCCCCGGAAGCGTTCGGGCATGTGGCGGTGACGGCCCGCAGATACGCGGCGGCGAACCCGGCGGCGTACTTCCACGGCCGGCCCATCACGCTCGCCGATCACGCCGCCTCGCGCTGGATAGCCGAGCCGCTGCGGCTGCTGGACTGCTGCCAGGAGACCGACGGCGGGCAGGCGCTGGTGGTCACCTCGGTGGAGCGGGCCCGGGATCTGCCCCGTCCCCCGGCCGTCGTGGCGGCGGCGGCCCAGGGGGCCGGGCGCGCCCAGGAGCAGATGACCAGCTTCTACCGTGACGATCTCACCGGGCTGCCCGAGATGGGGGTGGTGGCCCGGCAGCTGTGGCGGACCTCGGGCCTGACGCCGGAGGACGTCGATGTGGCGGTCCTGTACGACCACTTCACCCCGTTCGTGCTGATGCAGCTGGAGGAGTTCGGCTTCTGCGACCGGGGAGAGGGGGCGGCCTTCGTCGCCGAGGAGCGGGTGCCGCTGAACACCCACGGCGGGCAGCTGGGGGAGGCGTATCTGCACGGGATGAACGGACTGGCGGAGGCGGTGCGGCAGATACGCGGGACCTCGGCGAATCCGGTGCCGGGCGCGGAAAGAGTCCTGGTGACGGCAGGCACGGGGGTGCCCACCTCGGGGCTGGTGCTGACCGCGGACGGCTGATCCGGAAGCCCTGGAACCGTCACCTCCTGCCGGTGCCGGGGTGCTGCTCTCAGGGATGAACCCGCACGATCCCTCATCCTCCGGTCCACCCAGAGGAGGTGCAGCGGGCCCCACCCCTACAACCTGAGGGGGACGCGGCTTCGGGACCTGCGGGCGATCCGCCGGACATGCCCCCGCTCATAGCGTTGAGCCATGACCACACCCGTCTGCACCAGCGCTTCGAACGCGGCTGCTCCAGCGACGCAGACCCTCGCGTACCCGTCGTTCGCGTCGTTCATGAGGGCCCGCCAGCCGGTGCTTCTGCGTACCGCTCGGTCCCTGACCGGGAATCCCAGCGACGCGGAGGACCTGCTGCAGACCGCGCTCACCAAGACGTTCGTCGCCTGGGAGCGGATACAGGACCACGGTGCGCTGGACGGCTATGTGCGCCGGGCGCTGGTGAACACCCGCACCTCGCAGTGGCGCAAGCGCAAGGTGGACGAGTTCGCCTGCGACGAGGTGCCCGAGCCGGAGCCCCTGCCCGCCGGGGACGACCCGGCCGAGCAGCAGGCGCTGCGCGACGCGATGTGGCGCGCGGTCATGCGGCTGCCGGCGCGGCAGCGGGCGATGGTGGTGCTGCGGTATTACGAGGATCTCAGCGAGGTCCAGACGGCCGAGGTGCTCGGCGTGTCGGTGGGCACGGTGAAGTCGGCGGTGTCGCGGGCCCTGGGCAAGCTGCGCGACGACCCTGAGCTGGGGGTTGTTCGGTCCTGACGGGAAACGTCGTCCTCTGGGGTCTGATCGATCATCCGCTCCCCTAGTGACATACCGTGCGGTATGTGCGCAGAATCAGCGCAACCGTTACCGCCGCGTAGGCAATGTCGCCCAGGAGGACGCCGTGCTGAGCACCATGCAGGACGTACCGCTGCTGATCTCGAGGATCCTGACCCATGGGTCGACGATCCACGGCACATCCGCGGTGACCACCTGGACCGGCGAGGGTGAGCCGCACCGCCGCAGCTACGCGGAGATCGGCGCCCGCGCGGCCCAGCTGGCCCACGCCCTGCGCGACGACCTCCAGGTGACCGGCGACGAGCGTGTGGCCACCCTGATGTGGAACAACGCCGAGCACGTGGAGGCGTACTTCGCGATCCCCTCGATGGGGGCCGTGCTGCACACGCTGAACCTGCGCCTTCCCCCGGAGCAGCTGGCCTGGATCGTCAACCACGCCGCGGACCGGGTGGTCATCGTCAACGGGTCGCTGATCCCGCTGCTGGCCCCGCTGCTGCCGCATCTGAAGACGGTCGAGCACGTCGTGGTCTCCGGCCCCGGTGACCGCGCCCCCCTCGCGGACGCTCCCGTCCAGGTGCACGAGTACGAGGACCTGCTCGCCGGGAAGCCGGCCGCCTTCGACTGGCCCGAGCTGGATGAACGTTCCGCCGCCGCGATGTGCTACACCTCCGGCACCACCGGTGACCCCAAGGGCGTGGTCTACAGCCACCGTTCGATCTATCTGCACTCCATGCAGGTCAACATGGCCCAGTCGATGGGCCTGACCGACCAGGACACCTCGCTGGTGGTGGTCCCGCAGTTCCACGTCAACGCCTGGGGCCTGCCGCACGCCACGTTCATGACCGGCGTCAACATGCTGATGCCGGACCGCTTCCTGCAGCCCGCCCCGCTCGCCGCGATGATCGAGAGCGAGAAGCCGACCCACGCCGCGGCCGTCCCCACCATCTGGCAGGGCCTGCTCGCCGAGCTCAACGCCCATCCGCGGGACGTCTCCTCGCTCGCCCAGGTCACCATCGGCGGCTCGGCCTGTCCCCCGTCGCTGATGGAGGCGTTCGACAAGCTGGGCATGCGGGTCTGCCACGCCTGGGGCATGACGGAGACCTCCCCGCTCGGCACCGTCGCCCGCCCGCCGGCCCACGCGGTCGGCACCGACGAGGAGTTCGCCTACCGGCTGACCCAGGGCCGCTTCCCGGCCGGTGTCGAGGCGCGCCTCACCGGCCCCGGCGGCGAGCGTCTGCCGTGGGACGGCGAGTCCGCGGGCGAGCTGGAGGTGCGCGGCCCCTGGATCGCCGGCGCCTACTACAACGGCCCCGACGCCGAACCGCTGCGCCCCGAGGACAAGTTCAGCGCCGACGGCTGGCTCAAGACCGGCGACGTCGGAACCATCAGCCCGGACGGCTACCTCACCCTCACCGACCGGGCCAAGGACGTCATCAAGTCCGGCGGCGAGTGGATCTCCTCCGTCGAGCTGGAGAACGCGCTGATGGCCCACCCGGACGTGGCCGAGGCCGCGGTCGTGGCGGTGCCGGACGAGAAGTGGGGCGAGCGCCCGCTGGCCACGGTGGTCCTCAAGGAGGGCGCCACCGCCGACTTCGCCACCCTGCGCGCCTTCCTCGCCGAGGAGCGCAAGATCGCCAAGTGGCAGCTGCCCGAGCGCTGGACGGTGATCGAGGCGGTGCCGAAGACCAGCGTGGGCAAGTTCGACAAGAAGGTGCTGCGCCGGCAGTACGCGGAGGGGGAGCTGGACGTCACCCTGCTGTGAGGCTCACGCCGGGGGCTGATGCCCCCGGCCACCGCTGAGAGCTGAGATGCCGCGGCGCCGGACGGGGGGGACACGAAGCCCCGCCCGTCCGGCGCCACGGCGTTGTTACGGCCCTCTCCAGGACACGGGTGGGCTCAGTTGGTGCCGATGCGGGCGAGCAGGTCGACGATCCGGGACTGCACCTCGGTGCTGGTGGAGCGCTCCGCGAGGAACAGCACGGTCTCCCCCGAGGCCAGCCGCGGCAGGTCGGCCGGGTCGACGGCGGCCGTGTAGACGACGAGCGGGGTGCGGTTGAGCTGCCCGTTCGCCCGCAGCCAGTCGACGATCCCGGCGGGCCCCGCCTGCTGCGGATGCACCCGCATCAGGTCCATCACCACGAGGTTCGGCCGGAACTGCCCCGCCAGCGCCACCGCGTCGGCGTCGCTCGCGGCCCGCGCCACCTGCATCCCGCGCCGCTCCAGCGTCGCCGTCAGCGCCAGCGCGATCTCGGCGTGCTCCTCGATCAGCAGCACCCTCGGCGGATGCTGCTCGCTGTCGCGCGGCGCCAGCGCCTTCAGCAGCACGGCGGGATCGGCGCCGTAGGCCGCGTCGCGCGAGGCCTGCCCGAGCCCGGCCGTGACCAGCACCGGCACCTCGGCGGCCACCGCCGCCTGACGCAGCGACTGCAGTGCCGTGCGGGTGATCGGCCCGGTCAGCGGGTCCACGAACAGCGCGGCCGGGAACGCCGCGATCTGCGCGTCGACCTCCTCGCGCGAGTGCACGATCACCGGCCGGTAGCCGCGGTCGCTCAGCGCCTGCTGGGTGGAGGCGTCCGGGGCCGGCCACACCAGCAGCCGGCGCGGGTTGTCCAGCGGCTCCGGCGGCAGCTCGTCGTCCATCGGCACCGGACGCGGCGGGTCCGCCACCTCCACGGCCCCGCCGGGACCGTCCAGCGGCTCCGGCCCCTCGGCCGCGTTGGCGTCGGGCGCGCCTATCGCGTACGAGCGCCCGGCGTCCTGCGTCGCCGGGGCGAGCCGGGACTGGCCGCCCTGTGTGGCCGGAGTGTGCTGCGGCTGCGCCTGCTGGCCCGGTGCCGCGGACTCGGCGGCGGCCGGCTGCTGGGGACGTGCGCTCTGCTCGGCGGCAGCAGAGGCGGAAGGTGTGGTGGCAGAGGTGGAAGGTGTGGCGGCGGATGCTTCCGTGCGGTTGCCGAGCTTGCGGCGGCGGCCCGAGCCGCCCGGCTGGTGCGGGGGCGGGGTCGCGGCCGGCAGCGGCTGCTGCACCTGTGCGGCCTGACGGTTGAAGGGAACGCCCTGACCCAGGGTCCGCACGCTGATCGCGCGGCCCTGTGTCGAGTTCGGGTCCACCGGCGCGGCGGCCTCCGCGGGCAGCGGCTGCGCGGCCCGCTGGGCGGCCGCACCCTCGGGAGGCAACGGGGTGCCCGGTGCGGGGGTCTGCTGAGGCTGCGCCTGAGCAGGCTGTACGGGCGTACCGGCGCCGGAGGTGTCACCGGCGGCGGGCCACTGCTGCGGGGCGGGGGCGGGCGTACCGCCCGGCGGGGTGCCCTGACCGGGGGCGGCCTCGGCGGGCAGCGGCTGCGCTGCACCGGCGGCGGGCGCCTGCTGGGGCAGAGGACCCGCGGCGGCGGCCTGCGGCTGCGCGCCCGGTGCCTGGGCCTGAGCACCAGGAGCGGGGGCCTGACCCGGCTGGCCGGGCCCAGCGGCCTGATCGGCCACCTGCGCCTGTGCCGATCCCTGGGCGGATGCCGGCGCCGCCCCCTGGGCAGGGACCTGGGCCTGCGGCATCTGGCCAGGGGCGGGCAGCGGCACGCCCTGACCGGCGGTGCCCTGCTGGGGAGCGGCCTGCGGTGCGCCGACGGCGCCGTTCGGCGGCAGCGGGGCGGCCTGCGGCGAGGCGTTCTGCGCGGGCTGCGGTGCAACGGCGGCACCCTGGGGCGGCACCGGTGCGGCCTGCGGTGCGACCGGGGCACCCTGCGCCACGCCACCTTGCGGAGCGGCGCCGTTCGGCGAGACGGGAGCGCCGGGCACCGGCGCGGCGGCACCCGGCGCATGCCCCGGAACGGCCTGCGGCAGCGCGTTGGCGCCCTCGGGAGCGCCGGCGCCGTTCGGCGGCACGGGCCCACCCTGCGGCGCACCGGCCGCATGCTGCGGACCCGGCGCCTGCTGAGTTCCTTGCGGGGGCACCGGCGCGCCCTGCACCGGCACCGTCACGGCCTGAGGGGCCGCCATCACCGGGTTCGGCGGCACCGTCACCCCGTGCGCCGAGACGGGAGCACCGGGCATCCCCGGGGCGGCACCGCCGACTTGGCCGCCGGGAACGGCACCCGTCTGGGCCGGAACCCCCTGCGCGGCAGCCGCCGCGGCGGGCGCCTGACCGGGAGCGGCCTGCGGCACCGGCTGCTCACCGGCCTGCGGCTGGACGTACTGCCCGGGCACCGCCGGCCCGGCGCCCGCCTGCTGCCCGGCGGCGACGGGCTGCCCAGCGGCAACGGGCTGCTGCCCGGCTGCGACGGACTGCTGTCCCGCGGGCGCTCCCTGCGCCTGCCCGGCCTGCCCCGGGCCCTGCTCCTGCGCGGACACCCCGCCGTTCGGCACCGGCTGGGGTTCGGCGACGCGCCGGCGGCGGCCCGTCGGGGCGTCCGTGGGGTGCGGCTGCGGCGGGGTGTGGTCGGCGGACTGGTCGTGCGGGGCGGCGTCGTGCCGGTTCTCGTCGACCGGTGCGTTCCCGGCCGCCCCCTGGGCGGGCACCGGTACGGGACCGGGGGCGGCGGCCTGCCCGGCCGCCTCGGCCTGCCCCGCGGGGGAACCCTGCTGGGCCTGTGCGGCCTGCTGACCCTGGTCCGCGTCGGCCGGCGGCAGCGCGAAGACCGTGCGAGGGGCGGCTTCCTGCGCGGCCGCGCGCTCCGTGGCGGCGGCCAGCGCCCTGCGGCGCCGTCCCCTCGGCTGCGCCTGGCCCGGCTCCTGGGCCTGCCCGCCGCTCTGGGCCGCCCCGTCCTGACCGCCCGACGCCGCGGGCAGCGCGGGCGGCAGGGCGTTCTGCTCCCCGGCCGCGCGCCGGGCCCGCCGCCCGGACGGTGCGGGCACACCCTGCGGCGGTACGGTCCCGCCCAGCCCGGTGTTGGAGGCGGCCGCTCCGGCCGCGTGCTCGGCGGCGGTCATCACCGCGCCCTCGGACACCCCGGCCACCGCCTGGGCGTCCTCGGTCGGACGGCCGCGCCGCCGTCCCGTGCCGCCGGCCACCAACGCGCCCTCACCGGACGCCTGGGCCGGAAGCTGCGCGGCCTCGGCCGCCGCGTCACCGGCGGCCCG
>NZ_BAAAGU010000047.1:0-59637 GCF_039524635.1 Streptomyces thermocarboxydovorans
CGATGCTCCGCATCGGCGCCCTCCTCCGCCTTGCAGCTGCACGCACCAGACCCCGCTCACCGGTGCTGACAAGGCGCGCCGGCGATTCCCGCAGGCTGATCCAAACGAGCGGCCCTAGGGGTGTCCGCACAACTCGCGCTCACCGAACGGCAGTACGACAGCACCGCCTCCTCCCCCATGACGGTCGGGGCCCCGCGGACACCCTCCGCGAGACCCCGGCACGACCACGACGGCGCATCACCTCACCGCAGCGGCCCGGTGACCTTCTCCACGGCCGCGATCAGACGTCCCTCCCGCACGAACGCCTCCGCTGCGGCGAGATCCGGCGCCAGATAGCGGTCCGCGCCGGGACCTGCGACCCCCGCCTCCCGTACGGCGTCGATGACGGCCCGCGTCGCGGGCGCGGGCGTGAGACCCTCGCGCAGCTCCACGGCCCGGGTGGCCGCGTACAGCTCCACCGCGATGACCCGGGTGAGATTGTCAACGGCCGTGCGCAGCTTGCGCGCCGCCGACCAGCCCATGGACACATGGTCCTCCTGCATCGCGGAGGACGGGATGGAGTCCGCCGACGCCGGTACGGCGAGCCGCTTCATGTCGCTCACCAGCGCGGCCTGTGTGTACTGGGCGATCATCAACCCGGAGTCCACACCGGCGTCGTCGGCGAGGAACGGCGGCAGACCGTGGCTGCGGTTCTTGTCCAGCAGCCGGTCGGTGCGGCGCTCGGCGATGGAGGCGAGGTCGGCGGCCGCGATGGCGAGGAAGTCCAGCACATAGGCGACCGGGGCGCCGTGGAAGTTGCCGTTGGACTCCACCCGGCCGTCGGGCAGCACCACCGGATTGTCGACGGCGGAGGCCAGTTCGCGCTCGGCGACCGTGCGGGCGTGCGCCATGGTGTCCCGTCCGGCGCCCGCCACCTGCGGGGCGCAGCGCACGGAGTAGGCGTCCTGGACCCGCGGGGCGTCGTCCTGGTGATGCCCCGTCAGCCCCGAACCCTTCAGCACGGCCAGCATGTTGGCGGCGCTGGCGGCCTGGCCGGGGTGCGGGCGGATGGCGTGCAGCTCGGGGGCGAGGACCTTGTCGGTGCCGAGCAGCGCCTCGAGGGTGAGGGCGGCGGTGACGTCGGCGGACTTGTACAGGGTCTCCAGGTCGGCGAGGGCCATGACCAGCATGCCGAGCATGCCGTCGGTGCCGTTGAGCAGGGCGAGGCCCTCCTTCTCGCGCAGCTCGACGGGCCGGATGCCGTGCTCGGCCAGCAGCTCGGCGGCGGGCCGCACCGTCCCGTCCGGTCCCTCCGCCTCGCCCTCGCCCATCAGCGTCAGGGCGCAGTGGGACAGCGGGGCCAGGTCGCCGGAGCAGCCGAGGGAGCCGTACTCGTGCACGACCGGGGTGATGCCGGCGTTCAGCACGTCGGCCATGGTCTGCGCGACCTCGGGCCGTACGCCGGTGTGCCCGGAGCAGACGGTCTTCAGCCGCAGGAACATCAGGGCCCGTACGACCTCGCGCTCCACCCGGGGCCCCATGCCGGCGGCGTGCGAGCGGACGATGTTGCGCTGCAGCTGAGCGCGCAGGTCGGGGCTGATGTGCCGGGTCGCCAGGGCGCCGAAGCCCGTGCTCACCCCGTAGACCGGGTCCGGCTTGGCGGCCAGCGCGTCCACGATCTCCCGGGACGCGGCGAGCGCTGCCACCGCCTCGGGCGACAGCTCGATGCGGGCACCGCCGCGCGCCACGGCGAGCACGTCGGCCGCGGTCACGCCGGACGTCCCCACCACCACAGTGTGCATATCCATATTCAGGAGCGTACGCATTGAATTCCAAACTGTCACCACTGGGAGCGGGGTTCACCCCTTACCGATCCGGTCACAACGGCCCCTTCAGGGCGCGTGCCGGCCCCGGAAGCGCCGCCGCTCCCCGTGGCCCGCCTCGCCCATCGGCTCGTCCGCGAGCCGTACGACGGGATCGTCGGGGCCCTCCCGTCCGGCGACCACCGGATGGTCCAACCGCTGGGCCTTGGCCCGGTACTGCGCCGCGTCGGCCAGCCGGAACAGCCGCCGCGCCGAGTGCACCGGCCCGATCGGATCCCCCGTGGACGCCACTCCGCAGGCCACCCCGTCCCCGAGCCCCAGTTCGACGGCCCTGCGGCACACCTGGTCGGCCGCCTTGACCACCTCGTCCGCCGGCGGCCCCACCGCCAGCAGACAGAACTCGTCCCCGCCGAGCCGCGCCGCCAGCGCGCCCGGCAGGGTGGCGCCGCACAGCGACAGCACGGTCCCGAACCGCTCCAGCAGCCGGTCGCCCACGGCATGACCGAGCGTGTCGTTCACCCGCTTCAGCCCGTTGAGGTCGCACACCACCAGGCTGACCACGGCGCCGTCGCGCCGGTGCCGCTCGATCGCCTCGTCCAGCCGTGCGTCCACCGCCCGCCGATTGGCGAGCCCGGTCAGCGCATCCGTGTACGCCAGCCGCCTGGCCTCCTCCAGCCGCTCCGTCTGCGCGATGCCCGCGGCCACCACGGCGGCGAGAACAGTCGCGAAATCGGCGTCACTGCGACCGAAGACGGGCGCGCCGACCGGGCGAGCCACATACAGCTCGCCCCAGGCCCGCCCGTGCAGCACGATCGGGGCGACCACACAGCAGCCCCGGCCGCGGCGGCGCAGGGCGGCCACCCGCTGATGGCAGTAGCCCGGCCGGCCGGCCGCCGTCCCCTCGGCCGTCTCCACCCAGGCGTCCGGCTCACCGCCGCCGGCCCACCGTTCGTGCAGGAACTCGGTGATCTCGGCGAACTGGTGCACCGGGTAGGACTCGTTCTCGGGGAACTCCTCCTCCCCCTCGGCCAGCTCACCGACGTTCACCAGGACGCGGAGCCGGCCGAGCTCCCGCTCCCACACGGAGAGGGCGGCGAAGCTGCCGCCGAGGGCGCGGCGGGCGCCGGTGGCCGCCGCCTTCCAGGCCTCCCGCGCGTTCTGCGCCGCGGCCATGCTCTGGGCCAGCGCCACCACCGCCGTCAGCCGGCTGTCCTCACCCATTCCTCCAGGCTAGGGAGGTTTACGCAGGAAAGGGACTCAAAACGGGCGAAAGGGTCGCACCCGTCCGCGGAGCACCTCCCGTCACTCGCCGGGCCACTGCGGCTTGCGCTTCTCGTTGAAGGCCGCCACACCCTCCGCCCGGTCCCCGGAGAAGGCCACGGAGCGCCAGGCCGCGTCCTCGATCTCCAGTCCGGCCGGCAGGTCGATCCCGTGACCGAGACGCAGGGCCCGCTTGGCGGCACGCAGCCCCACCGGCGAATTGGCGGCCATCCGCGCGGCCAGGCTCAAGGCCTCCTCCCGGTCCCGGCCCTCCTCCACCAGCTGATCCACCAGACCCAGCTCACGGGCCTCCTCCGCCTTCACCCTCCGCGCGGTGAAGATCAGCTCGGCCGCCCGCGCGGCGCCCACCCGCCGCGGCAGCAGCTGCGTACCGCCACCACCCGGGATCACTCCCACGGAGACCTCCGGCAGCCCCACAACCGCCGTACGGTCCGCCACGATGACATCGCAGGACAGGGCCAGCTCGAAGCCGCCGCCCAGCGCGAAGCCGTGCACCGCCGCCACCGTGGGCATCGGCAGCTCCAGCACACCCGTGTACGCACCCCGCGCCACCGGCCGCTGGCGCACCAGATCGGCGTCGCTGAACGAGTTCCGCTCCTTCAGGTCCGCACCCACGCAGAACGCCCGCTCGTGCGACGAGGTCAGCACCACCACCCGCACACCGCGGTCCGCGCTCAGCGCCGCACACGCCCCGGCGATGGACCGGGCCATCTCGGTCGACACGGCGTTCATGGCCTTGGGCCGGTCGAGGACCAGCTCCGCGACATGCCCCTCCTCATGCCGCCGCACCAGCACGAACTCCCCGAACCGCTCCTCGCTCATGACACCCTCCGGTTAACGCGTGTTAACAAGTTTGCCGTTCCGATCATCGCAGGCCGAGTCCGCCGGGGAAAGGGCGTACTCCCGGTTCCCCGATCACCCCCCGTCCACCCGTTCGAGTGACTTCGGGCGACTCCCGGCTCCAGGGCCCCGCCGAACGCCTAACGTGCGCAGCACGGCGGGCGCACTCGGGGGGCGCGTTCGCAGGGGAGGGGATCGCGATGACCACGGACACACCACAGCGCACGACCCAGCGTCCACCCGTGCGCGTCCGCTTCGCCACCCGCATCCGGGGCCGTCACCGCCGGCCCCGCCACCGCAAGGCCCTGGTGGCCGCGGGCGGCCTGGCCCTGGCCATGGGCGCGATGAGCGTCGTACGCCTGGCCACCACCCCCGGCCCCGCGGACACCGCCATCGGGACCACCCCCGTCACCCCCGCGGTGACCCTCAGCCCCTCCGCGACGCCCCCGTCCCCGGACCGGACCGGCGCACCCCGCCCCGCCCAGCCCCGCCCGACCTCCCCCACCGCGCTGGGCGCCAAGGACTCCACGCCCCTCCCGGAAGCCGCGGAGCCCGAGCAACCCGGCTCAGCGCCCCCGGCCACCCCATCCGCACCCTCCGGTCCGGACACGCCTCCGTCCGCATCCTCGACGCCCCGGACACCACCGCAGGACCGCCGCCCGGCCCCGGGGCCCCCTGCCCCGCCCCACGCCCCGTCGACGCCCCCACCCCCCGCCGACGACACACCCGGAGGCGGAAACGGCGGCGGCAGCGACCAGGGCCTGTGCGTACCGCTCCTCGGCGTCTGCGTAGGCGGCCTGGGACTCGACCTCGGACTCGGACTCGGAGGCTAGGAGGACGACGAAGCCGGGGCGGAGTCACGGCGGGTGAGCAGCCAGGGCTCCACGACACCCAGACCACGCACCGGACGCTGCCACATCGGCTGCAGGGCGAACCGGTACGTCGGCGGCTCCTCCCCCTCCTTCTCCGCGGCAGCCGCTGCCTCCGCCGCGGCCGCCTCGGAGGCGGGGGCGTCTCCGGTACGGATCAGCTCCTCGGCGAACGCGGTGTCCACCAGGACGGCGTCCCGGGGAGCTATCGAGGTGAGCCGGGAGGCCAGGTTCACCGTCGTACCGAACACATCACCCATACGGGTGGTCACCGTGCCGAAGGCCATCCCGACCCGCAGCTCCGGCATGGTCTCGTCGTTCGCCATCGTCTCGATCAGCCGCAGGGCGATCTCCGCGGCCGTACCCGCGTCGTCGGCGGCGTACAGCACCTCGTCGCCCAGCGTCTTGATCAGCCGTCCGCCGCGAGCGGCCACCAGGTCCGCGGCCGTGGTCTCGAAGGCCTCGACCAGCTCGCCGAGCTCCTCCTCCTCCATCCGCCGGGTGAGGCGGGTGAAGCCCACGAGGTCGGCGAAGCCGACGGCCAGGCGGCGGTCGACCATCTCCTCGTCGTCGGCGCCCTGCACCACGCGGCCGGCCGAGGCGGCGAGCTGCCGGCGCCAGACGTAGACCAGGAACTCCTCCAGCTCGGGCAGGAGCAGCTCGACGATCGGGTAGGTCACCTCGGTGCGGGTCATGCCCGGCTCGGGCGGCTCGGTCAGCCCCTCCAGGAAGGAATCGATCTGCCACTCGGCCAGGCGGGCGGTGGTCTGGCCGGTGGAACGTGCCACCTGTACGGCCATGGCCTCGCTCAGCAGGCCCGCCTCCACGAGACCGGCGAGGCGGCGCAGGGCGAGTACGTCGGCTTCGGTGAGGGCCTTGGCCTGGCCGACGTCGGCGAAGCCCATGGCTCGCCAGAAGCGGGTGGCGAGTTCCATGGTGACGCCGGCGCTGCGGGCCGCCTGGAACGGGGTGTAACGGCGCTCAGCACCCAGAATGAGCTGTTCGAGGCGCAGAGCGAGCGGATCCTCACCGGTGTCGGCGCCCTGCGCGTCCGTGCCGGAACCCGAGTCGTCGACGGTCACGCGTTGCTGCCCTTCCGATCTGCCATGGCCAAGTATCGACCGGCCACAACTCTACGGCAGGTGTGCGCCAGCTCACTCCGTTCGGTCGAGCAGGGGGTGAGGTGAGGGGGTGCACTTGCCTGACGAGGTTGCGCAGGTGCGTGCATTGTCAGCGCCGGTTTGTGCGGGGGCTGCGCCCGGCTGAGGAGGGGGCGCCCTTTTGAGCGGGGCTCGCGGGCATTCGGGTTGACCTGGGTCCACGGGCACCCGGGGTGGGTGCTGGGCGGGGGTGGGGTGCGCTATAGGAGGGCGCGGCTGCCCGCGGCGAGGCGGGGTGGCCGCGCACGGCGATCAGCAGGGCACCGGCCGCAGGCGGCCGCAGACGCGCGCGGCGGGGAGGGGTCGGGGTGGTGGTGTCCGCCCGCAGCGGCTGGCGCGTCAACAGCAGGAGTCAAAAGGAAGCCGATTTCGCGCCAGACCGAGGACGGATACCACCACCCCGGCCCCGACTCACCCACCCACCGTGGGCGCTACGCGCACCCCCACCGGAGCCGCAGTGGCGCCGCAGGCATCAGACGCGAACCCCCACACACCCGCGCGGGCGCGAGACGCGCAGCCCCGGAGAGCCGTGCCGGCGCCGCATGCATCGGACGCCCACCCCACCCCGCCGCAGGCACAAAGCCGCAGGCATCGGGCGCCCACCCCACCCCGCCGCAGGCACAAAGCCGCAGGCATCGGACGCGCACCCCACCCCGCCGCAGGCACAAAGGGGGCCTCAGCCCGCCGGACGCAGGTGAATGATGTCGCCGGCGCCTACAGGCTCGCGGAGGCCATCCGGCGTGGCGAGGATCAGGCGGCCGTCGGAGTCGATGGCCACCGCCTCGCCCACCACAAACCGGTCCCCGGGCAGTTCCGCCCGCACCGTGCGGCCCAGCGTCGCGCACCCCGCCGCGTACGCCTCCTGCAGCCGGCACAGCCCCGCGTCACCCCCGGCCGCACGCCACCGCCCGTACCAGTCGTCCAGCGACCGCAGCACCCCGCGCAGCAGCGTCTCCCGGTCCGTGCTCACCGCCCCGGCCAGCGCCAGCGACCCCGCCGTCGGCACCGGCAGCTCCGCCTCCCGCAGCGTGACGTTGATCCCGACGCCGATCACCACACCGCCGTCCCCGGCCCGCTCCAGCAGGATCCCGCCCGCCTTGCGCTCCTCACCCCCGACCTTCACCAGCAGGTCGTTGGGCCACTTCAGCGCCGTATCCACCCCGGCCGCCCGCGACAGCCCCGCCGCCACCGCGACCCCGGTCAGCAACGGCAGCCACCCCCACCGCTCCACCGGCACACCCTCCCCCGGCTTCAGCAGCACGGAGAAGAACAGCCCGGACCGCGCCGGCGCGCTCCACTGCCGGTCCAGCCGGCCACGCCCCGCCGTCTGCTCCTCGGCTACCAGCACGGCACCTTCCCCGGCCTGCCCCTTCAGCGCCCGCTCCACCAGATCCGAGTTCGTCGACCCCGTGCGCCGCACCACGTCCACCTCGGACCACAGGCTCCCCTCCCGCACCAGCCCCCGCCGCAGCGCGGCCACATTCAGCGGAGGCCGCTCGAGATCGGACCAAGGACTGCTGTTCTCTGATGCATCACGCGGCGTCATGCAAGCCACGATAGGTGTGGCAAAGACCGCACTGCCGATGTCAAGGCACCCCACTACGCTACGGATGAGTAACCGTCCCCCCTTTTGAGCAGGCAGGGAGCCGCATCCCGATGTCCGAGCCGGAAGAGCAGCAGCCTGACATTCACACGACCGCGGGCAAGCTCGCGGATCTGCAGCGCCGTATCGAAGAGGCGACGCACGCCGGCTCCGCACGCGCCGTCGAGAAGCAGCACGCCAAGGGCAAGCTGACGGCCCGTGAGCGGATCGACCTCCTGCTCGACGAGGGTTCCTTCGTCGAACTGGACGAGTTCGCCCGGCACCGCTCCACCAACTTCGGCCTCGACGCCAACCGCCCCTACGGTGACGGCGTCGTCACCGGGTACGGCACCGTCGACGGCCGCCCGGTCGCGGTGTTCTCCCAGGACTTCACCGTCTTCGGCGGCGCCCTCGGCGAGGTCTACGGCCAGAAGATCGTCAAGGTCATGGACTTCGCCCTGAAGACCGGCTGCCCGGTCATCGGCATCAACGACTCCGGCGGCGCCCGCATCCAGGAGGGCGTCGCCTCCCTCGGCGCGTACGGCGAGATCTTCCGCCGCAACACCCACGCCTCCGGTGTGATCCCGCAGATCAGCCTGATCGTCGGCCCCTGCGCGGGCGGCGCGGTCTACTCCCCGGCGATCACCGACTTCACGGTCATGGTCGACCAGACCAGCCACATGTTCATCACCGGCCCCGACGTCATCAAGACCGTCACCGGTGAGGACGTCGGCTTCGAGGAGCTCGGCGGCGCCCGCACCCACAACACCGCCTCCGGCGTCGCCCACCACATGGCGGGCGACGAGAAGGACGCCATCGAGTACGTCAAGCAGCTCCTGAGCTACCTGCCGTCCAACAACCTCTCCGAGCCCCCGTCCTTCCCCGAGGAGGCCGACCTCACGGTCACCGACGAGGACCGCGAGCTGGACACGATCGTCCCGGACTCGGCGAACCAGCCCTACGACATGCACTCCGTCATCGAGCACGTCCTCGACGACGCCGAGTTCTTCGAGACCCAGCCGATGTTCGCCCCGAACATCGTCACCGGCTTCGGCCGCGTCGAGGGCCACCCCGTCGGCATCGTGGCGAACCAGCCGATGCAGTTCGCCGGCTGCCTGGACATCCAGGCCTCGGAGAAGGCCGCCCGCTTCGTGCGCACCTGCGACGCCTTCAACATCCCGGTGCTGACCTTCGTCGACGTCCCCGGCTTCCTGCCCGGCGTCGACCAGGAGCACGACGGCATCATCCGCCGCGGCGCCAAGCTGATCTACGCCTACGCCGAGGCCACCGTCCCGCTGATCACCGTGATCACCCGCAAGGCCTTCGGCGGCGCCTACGACGTCATGGGCTCCAAGCACCTGGGCGCCGACCTCAACCTGGCCTGGCCCACCGCCCAGATCGCCGTGATGGGCGCGCAGGGCGCGGTCAACATCCTGCACCGCCGCACCATCGCCGAGGCGGACGACCCCGAGGCGACCCGCGCCCGCCTGATGCAGGAGTACGAGGACACCCTCCTCAACCCCTACGTCGCCGCCGAGCGCGGCTACGTCGACGCGGTGATCATGCCGTCCGACACCCGCCGCCACATCGTCCGCGGCCTGCGTCAGCTGCGGACCAAGCGGGAATCCCTGCCCCCGAAGAAGCACGGCAACATCCCCCTGTAAGGAGCCGTTGTGACGATCAAGGTCGTACGGGGCAACCCGACACCGGAGGAGCTCGCCGCCGCCCTGGCGGTGGTCAGGGCCCGCGCCGCGGCGGCCTCCGCCGAGCCGTCCGGCGCGCCCGCTCCTCGCGACGCGTGGTCCGACCCCTCCCGGATCGCGGCGGGCCATCTGCCGCAGCCGGGCCCGGCGTCCTGGACCCGCACGTACTGGCCGGCCTGACCCGCCGGCGCCCCTCGGCGGCGCGGGGCGGGGCTGCTGTGCGGCCCCGCCCCGCGAACACCCAGCAGCGCGTGATTTGAGTACGCCTACTCAGGCGCCCCGCACCCCCGAAGCCGCAGGCTGGGTGCATGCTGTGGTCCGACCCCGAGAACGAACCGCCCGAAGAACTGCGGAACACGCAGGCGATGCTGCGGCGGCTGGGCGTTCTCATGGCGTTGGCCATGGTGCTCGCGATGCTCGTGATCGGCGTGAGGTGAGGCATCGGCGTGAGGTGAGGCATCCGGGGGACGCCGATACGCTGACCGCATGACTGATCAGCCGCGCCGCCGCCTCGTGCTCGCCTCCGCGTCCCCCGCCCGGCTGGGCCTGCTCCGCCAGGCCGGACTCGACCCCGAGGTGGTCGTCAGCGGAGTCGACGAGGACGCCGTCACCGCCCCCACCCCGGCCGAGCTGGCGCTCGCCCTGGCCGAGGCGAAGGCCTCGGTGGTCGCCGCCAAGCCCGAGGTCAAGGGCGCCATCGTGATCGGCTGCGACTCGGTGCTGGAGCTGGACGGGCAGGCCCTCGGCAAGCCCGCCGACGCGGAGGAGGCCACGGCGCGCTGGAAGTCCATGCGGGGACGCGCCGGCGTCCTGCAGACCGGCCACTGCGTCTACGAGACCCTCAGCGGCCGCTACGCCTCCGCCACCGCCTCCACCGTGGTCCGCTTCGGCGAGCCCACGGACGAGGAGATCGCCGCCTACGTCGCCTCCGGCGAGCCGCTGCACGTCGCCGGGGCGTTCACCCTGGACGGCCGTTCGGCCCCGTTCATCGACGGCATCGACGGCGACCACGGCAATGTGATCGGCATCAGCCTGCCGCTGGTGCGCAAGCTGATGGCCGAGGTGGGCGTCGGCATCACCGAGCTGTGGGCGCCGGCGGAGGAGTGACCGGGGAGCCGTCTCCGGCCCTGCCGTCGTCGGTGCCGCCGGCCGCGCTGCCGCCCGAGCCGCCGGCCGAGCCGTCACCGGTGCCGCCCTCGGGGGTGGCGTCGGCGGGCCCGGCGGGCTGCTCCGGACGGTCGTACGTCATCAGCAGCAGCACGATGAGCCCCAGCATCACCACCATGAACACGAACTCGGCCGCGCCCAGCAGCCCCCAGGCGAAGGCGCCCAGCAGGCCGTGCACCACCGCCGCGCTGATCAGCAGCACCCGGCCGAGCCCGGCGGGCGCGCGGTCGCGCAGCGCCACCAGCAGGGCCACCAGGCCGCACAGGGCGAAGTAGAGCCCGAAGACGACCCCGCCGATCTTCGAGGACACCGACATCATGTCCGGGTCCAGACCGGCCAGCGACATGTCCTGCCGGTCGACGACGACCCCGAGGAACCAGTTCACGGCGGCGATGCCGAGCGCCTCGGCGAACAGCACGACTGCCACGATCCACGCCACCGGTCTGCGTACCACCGGTCCCCACCCACTTCCGAGCACGACTGTGGTTGCCCCGAGTATGTTCGGGCCGACCCGAACGCTACTAACGGGTAAACCTGGGGACAAGGGTTCCTGCGCGGGCAAAGAACCATTGGGCCATTCGTAGGGACTCCACAAAGAAACGAAGTGGGCCGCAGCACGCCTTCACAGAGACCTTGACCACATGGGGCGGCTAGGGTTTGCCGAGGGAGTCCTGCGTACCCGTGGTGCGACAAGGGATTTCGCGGGTCGAGCGAGCCTCGAATCACGCTCCGTGTGGGCAAGCTCACCATTGGGGACGGGTCGAAGTGCCGTGTCGGCAGTCCCTAAACTCGGCTTGTTTCAAGGAGGGAGCCTCAATCGTGCGCAAGGTGCTCATCGCCAACCGTGGCGAAATCGCTGTCCGCGTGGCCCGGGCCTGCCGGGACGCCGGGATCGCGAGCGTGGCCGTCTACGCGGACCCGGACCGGGACGCTCTGCATGTCCGCGCCGCGGATGAGGCGTTCGCCCTGGGCGGTGACACCCCCGGGACCAGCTACCTCGACATGGACAAGGTGCTGAAGGCGGCGCGCGAGTCGGGCGCGGACGCGATCCACCCCGGCTACGGGTTCCTGTCCGAGAACGCGGACTTCGCCCAGGCGGTGATCGACGCGGGGCTGATCTGGATCGGCCCGCCGCCGCAGGCGATCCGCGATCTGGGTGACAAGGTCGCGGCGCGGCACATCGCCCAGCGGGCGGGCGCCCCGCTGGTCGCCGGTACGCCCGACCCGGTGTCGGGCGCCGAGGAGGTCGTGGCCTTCGCCGAGCAGCACGGGCTCCCCATCGCGATCAAGGCTGCGTTCGGTGGCGGTGGCCGCGGTCTGAAGGTCGCCCGCACGCTCGAAGAGGTTCCCGAGCTGTACGACTCCGCCGTGCGTGAGGCCGTGGCCGCGTTCGGGCGCGGCGAGTGCTTCGTGGAGCGGTACCTGGACAAGCCGCGGCACGTGGAGACGCAGTGCCTGGCCGACAAGCACGGCAATGTGGTCGTGGTCTCCACGCGTGACTGCTCGCTGCAGCGGCGGCACCAGAAGCTGGTCGAGGAGGCGCCGGCGCCGTTCCTCTCCGAGGCGCAGGTGGCCGAGCTGTACCGGGCGTCCAAGGCGATCCTGAAGGAGGCCGGGTACGTCGGGGCCGGCACCGTGGAGTTCCTGGTCGGCTCGGACGGCACGATCTCCTTCCTCGAGGTCAACACGCGGCTGCAGGTCGAGCACCCGGTGACGGAGGAGGTCACGGGGATCGACCTGGTGCGGGAGATGTTCCGCATCGCCGACGGCGAGGAGCTGGGGTACGACGACCCGCCGGTGCGGGGTCACTCCATCGAGTTCCGCATCAACGGTGAGGACCCGGGGCGCAACTTCCTGCCGGCGCCGGGGACGGTCACGAAGTTCGCTCCGCCGTCGGGGCCGGGTGTCCGGCTGGACGCGGGTGTGGAGTCCGGCAGCGTGATCGGGCCGGCCTGGGACTCGCTGCTGGCGAAGCTGATCGTCACCGGGCGCACCCGCAAAGAGGCGCTGCAGCGGGCGTCGCGGGCGCTGGCGGAGTTCCAGATCGAGGGCATGGCCACGGCCATCCCCTTCCACCGCGCGGTGGTCACCGACCCGGCGTTCGCGCCGGAGCTGACCGGTTCCGACGGGCCGTTCACGGTGCACACGCGGTGGATCGAGACGGAGTTCGTCAACGAGATCAAGCCGTTCGCTGCGCCTGCGGAGGCGGCGGCGGAGGACGAGCCGGGCCGGGAGACGGTGGTCGTCGAGGTCGGCGGCAAGCGGCTGGAGGTCTCGCTGCCGGCGTCGCTGGGCATGTCGCTGGCGCGGACGGGTCTGGCGGCGGGTGCCAAGCCGAAGCGCCGCGCGGCGAGGAAGTCGGGGCCGGTCGCCTCGGGTGACACGCTGGCGTCGCCGATGCAGGGCACCATCGTCAAGGTCGCCGTGGAGGAGGGCCAGGAGGTCAAGGAAGGCGACCTGGTCGTCGTCCTCGAGGCGATGAAGATGGAGCAGCCCCTGAACGCCCACAAGTCCGGCACGATCAAGGGCCTCAACGCAACGGTCGGCGCGTCGGTGACGTCCGGCGCGGCCATCTGCGAAATCAAGGACTGAGCGCTGCCGCTGGGCATACCTGAGCAGGGTGCGCGCCGCCGACCTGCGGCGTCACCCTGCCCCTCCGGTGGGGGTGCGCGTGGCGATGCCTGCGGCGTCACCCTGCACCTCCGGTGGGGGTGCGCGTCCGATGCCGCGGCGCCGGCACGGCTCTCCGGGGCTGCGCGTCTCGCGCCCGCGCGGGTGTGTGGGGGTGCGCGTGGGATGCCTGCGGCGCAACTGCGGCTCCGGTGGGGGTGCGCGTAGCGCCCACGGTGGGTGGGTGAGTCGGGGCCGGGGCGGTGGTATCCGTCCTCGGTCTGGCGCGAAATAGGTTTCCTCTTGACCACTGACGCTGACGCGCCAGCCGCTGCGGGCGGACACCACCACCCCGACTCCTCCCCGCCGCGCGCGACTGCGGCACGCCTACGGCCCGCTTCGGCTGGGCGCCACGCGCGGCTACCGCGCCTGCGCAACTGCGGGCACCTGCGGCCGCGTCACTGCGGGCACCTGCGGCCGCGTCACTGCGGGCATTCGTGCCGCTGGGGCGATGGGGGTCCCCCCGCTCGAGCGCAGCCGAGAGTGGGGGAGGCACCCCTTCAGCGGGGCTGGCGCTACCCACCCCCGCCCAGCACCCACGCCGGGTGCACCCCCAAGAAACGCGCTCCCCTGCCAAGGGGCTGCTAACGGCAGGTCAACGCCTACGCAGGTCCGCGACGCGGGCGCGTTCGTTGGTCTGAGGTTCTGTCAGGGTGACCGCCGTCCTGAGGGGGCCCTGGCGGCGTGGGCCCGGGAGTGGAACGTCCCGGCGTTGTTGGCGGGAGGAGGAGGAAGGTGAAGAGCTGTCACCTCCCGAGTTCGAGCCGCTTCCCGGAGCGACCGCGACCTGGACGCCCTGGTCGGCCAGCGCCTGCAACTCGGTGGCGGCCCGGTCGTCATGAGCCGGCGGCTCATCCGTGACGAGCCGGGTGATCAGATCCGTCGGCACCGTCTGGAACATGGTGTCCGTACCCAGCTTGGTGTGGTCCGCCAGGACCACCACCTCCGCCGCGGCCTGCACCAACGCCCGGTCCACGCTCGCCGAGAGCATGTTGGAGGTCGAAAGCCCCCGCTCGGCGGTCAGACCGCTGCCCGAGAGGAAGGCACGGGACACCCGAAGCCCCTGCAGGGACTGCTCCGCCCCGCTGCCCACCAGCGCGTAGTTCGACCCGCGGAGCGTACCGCCGGTCATCACGACCTCCACCCGGTTGGCGTGGGCCAGCGCCTGGGCCACCAGGAGGGAGTTGGTGACGACCGTGAGCCCGGGCACCCGGGCCAGCCGGCGGGCCAGTTCCTGGGTGGTCGTGCCCGCGCCGACCACGATGGCCTCGCCCTCCTCCACGAAGTTCGCGGCGAGATCGGCGATGGCGGTCTTCTCGGCGGTCGCGAGATGGGATTTCTGCGGGAAGCCGGACTCCCGGGTGAACCCGCCCGGCAGTACCGCACCGCCGTGCCGGCGGTCGAGGAGTCCTTCTGCCTCCAGCGCGCGCACGTCCCGCCGTACGGTCACTTCGGAGGTCTGGACGACGCGGGCGAGCTCACGGAGCGACACGGCCCCGTTCGCCCGCACCATTTCGAGGATCAATTGGCGACGTTCTGCAGCGAACACGAAACTGACAGTAATGCCAGCGACCGTCTGCTTTCAGCAGTTTGCGCTGAATAGCAGAAGCTGTTCGCACCGGACGGGACCAAGTGGTATAAGGCCCGGGTTTAGCCCTCCGCGCCCGTCTTGCGGTTGTGCAGCTGCCGTGCCACCTCGGCGATCGAGCCGGACAACGACGGGTACACGGTGAACGCGTTCGCGATCTGCTCGACCGTCAGATTGTTGTCGACCGCGATCGAGATGGGGTGGATCAGTTCCGAGGCGCGCGGCGCCACGACCACGCCGCCGACCACGATGCCCGTGCCGGGGCGGCAGAAGATCTTGACGAAGCCGTCGCGGATGCCCTGCATCTTGGCCCGCGGGTTGCGCAGCAGCGGCAGCTTCACCATGCGCGCGTCGATCTTGCCGGTGTCGACGTCGGCCTGGGTGTAGCCGACGGTGGCGATCTCCGGGTCGGTGAAGACGTTCGAGGAGACCGTCTTGAGGTTCAGCGGGGCCACCGCGTCGCCGAGGAAGTGGTACATGGCGATACGTCCCTGCATGGCGGCGACGGAGGCGAGCGCGAAGACGCCGGTGACGTCACCGGCCGCGTAGACGCCGGGGGCGGTGGTGCGGGAGACCCGGTCGGTCCAGATGTGGCCGGACTCGCGCAGCTTGACGCCGGCCTCCTCCAGGCCCAGGCCCGCCGAGTTGGGGACGGCGCCGACGGCCATCAGGCAGTGCGTGCCGGTGATGACGCGCCCGTCGGCGAGGGTCACCTCGACCCGGTCGCCGACCCGCTTGGCGGACTGGGCGCGGGAGCGGGCCATGACGTTCATGCCGCGGCGGCGGAAGACGTCCTCGAGGACGGCGGCGGCGTCCGGGTCCTCACCAGGCAGCACGCGGTCGCGGGAAGACACCAGGGTCACCTTGGAGCCGAGCGCCTGGTAGGCGCCGGCGAACTCGGCACCGGTCACACCGGAACCGACGACGATGAGTTCCTCGGGCAGCTCGGTCAGGTCGTAGACCTGGGTCCAGTTGAGGATGCGCTCGCCGTCGGGCTTGGCGTCGGGCAGCTCCCTGGGGTGCCCGCCGGTGGCGATCAGTACGGCGTCGGCGACCAGCGTCTCCTCGCTGCCGTCGGCGGCGGTCACCACGACCTTGCGGGAGCCGTCGAGGGCCTGCATGCCCTCCAGCCGGCCGCGGCCGCGCATGACCCGGGCGCCGGCCCGCGTCACGGAGGCGGTGATGTCGTGCGACTGGGCCAGCGCCAGCCGCTTCACTCGCCGGTTGACCTTGCCGAGGTCCACGCCGACCACACGGGTGGCCTGCTCGAGGGGCGGGGTGTCGTCGGCGACGATGATGCCCAGCTCCTCGTAGGAGGAGTCGAAGGTGGTCATCACCTCGGCCGTGGCGATCAGAGTCTTGGACGGCACGCAGTCGGTGAGCACCGACGCACCGCCCAGACCGTCGGCGTCGACGACGGTCACCTCCGCCCCGAGCTGCGCGGCCACCAGCGCCGCTTCGTATCCGCCGGGTCCGCCACCGATGATCACGATCCGAGTCACGTACTCCATTGTCCCGCACACTTCACCGGGCGACCGCCCCGGGGGGCCAGGGCCGTGGCTCCCCTGTTACCGGAGTGACCCGCGTGGCGGCTGCCGTACCCTTCCCCCATGTCCCTCTATGCCGCCTACGCCGGCAACCTCGACGCCCGGCTGATGTCCCGCCGCGCACCGCACTCGCCGCTGCGCGCCACCGGGTGGCTGAACGGGTGGCGGCTGACCTTCGGGGGCGAGCACATGGGCTGGGAGGGCGCGCTGGCGACGCTCGTCGAGGACCCGCTGGCCCAGGTCTTCGTCGCGCTCTACGACATCGCGCCGATGGACGAGGAGTCCCTGGACCGCTGGGAGGGCGTGGGGCTCGGCCTCTACCGCCGCACCAAGGTCCGGGTGCACACGCTGGACGGCGAGGACATGGCCTGGACCTACGTCCTGAACTCCTACGAGGGCGGCCTGCCCCCGGCCCGCTACCTGGGCGAGATCGCCGACGCGGCGGAGTCCGCGGGCGCCCCGCACGACTACGTGATGGAGCTGCGCAAGCGCCCTTGCTGACCGCTTTGGCAGGACATTCATCGAAAACGACAAGACAACGAAAGCCAACCCGTCACCTTCGACATCTACGCGCGTAGGCGAAGACGGGTTACTCTCATTCGCGTGAACGCTTCTCTTCTTCCGGACGACCTCCAGGACGACCCGTACGCCGCAGCCGACGCCGCCGCCGCGCGCCTGCGTGAACTCACGGGCGCCGAGACCCACGACGTCGCTCTCGTGATGGGCTCCGGCTGGGCGCCGGCGGTCGACGCGCTGGGCACGCCCGAGGCCGAACTCCAGGTCACCGAGCTGCCCGGCTTCCCGCCGCCCGCGGTCGAGGGCCACGGCGGCAAGGTGCGCTCGTACCGCATCGGTGCGAAGCGTGCCCTGGTCTTCCTGGGCCGCACGCACTACTACGAGGGCCGGGGTGTGGCCGCCGTCGCGCACGGCGTCCGTACGGCCGTGGCCGCCGGGGCCAAGACGGTCGTGCTGACCAACGGCTGCGGCGGCCTGCGGGAGGGCATGCGTCCCGGTCAGCCGGTGCTGATCAGCGACCACATCAACCTCACCGCGACCTCCCCGATCGTCGGCGCAAACTTCGTCGACCTGACCGACCTGTACTCACCGCGGCTGCGGGCGCTGTGCAAGGAGGTCGACCCCACGCTGGAGGAGGGCGTCTACGCGCAGTTCCCCGGCCCGCACTACGAGACGCCGGCGGAGATCCGGATGGCTCGCGTCATCGGGGCGGATCTGGTGGGCATGTCGACGGTGCTGGAGGCCATCGCGGCGCGTGAGGCGGGGGCGGAGGTGCTGGGCATCTCCCTCGTCACCAACCTCGCGGCCGGTATGACCGGGGAGCCCCTCAACCACGAGGAGGTCCTCCAGGCGGGCCGCGACAGCGCGGCACGGATGGGCTCCCTCCTGACCCAGGTCCTGGGCCGCCTCTGACACGCACCTGCGGCGCCGGGTCACCGGGGGTACGTGTACTTGGTGACCAGTTGCCTCGTCCGTCTGTCCGACGGTGCCCGTGCAGAGCGCTGCAACTGTGCTGCGCACTGCAAACGACGACTTACCCGGTGCGGGTGCTGGCCGGGGGTGGGCCGCGCCAGCCCCGCTGGAGGGGTGCCTCCCCCACTCTCGGCTGCGCTCGAGCGGGGGGACCCCCATCGCCCCAGCGGCACGACTGCCCGCAGCTACGTAGCGGTAGTCGCGCACGGCGCCCGGCCGAAGCGGACCGTAGGCGGCCGCAGGCGCGTACGGCGGGGAGGGGTCGGGGTGGTGGTGTCCGCCCGCAGCGGCCGGCGCGTCCGCGCCAGTACCCGAAAGGCGACCTATTCCGCGCCAGACCGAGGACGGATACCACCACCCCGGCCCCGACTCACCCACCCACCGTGGGCACTACGCGCACCCCCACCGGAGCCGCAGTTGCGCCGCAGGCACAAGACGCGAACCCCCACCGGTCCGCAGGTCCCCACCGGCCCGGCCCACCACGTGCCGCAGGCGAGCCCCCTCGCACCCCACCGAACCCGCCGAACCCGCACACACCCACGAGAGGCTGACCGACGTGCAAGACGATCTCCTCGCACAGGCCCAGGCATGGCTCGCCGAGGACCCCGACCCGGACACCCGCGCCGAACTCGCCCGCCTCATCGACTCCGGTGACCGCACCGAACTCGCCGCCCGCTTCAGCGGCACCCTCCAGTTCGGCACCGCCGGCCTCCGCGGCGAACTCGGCGCCGGCCCCATGCGCATGAACCGCTCCGTCGTCATCCGCGCCGCCGCCGGCCTCGCCGCCTACCTCACCAAGCACGGCCATGCCAACGGCCTCGTCGTCATCGGCTACGACGCCCGCCACAAGTCCCGCGACTTCGCCCTCGACACCGCCGCCGTCATGACCGGCGCCGGCCTGCGCGCCGCGATCCTCCCCCGCCCCCTGCCCACCCCGGTCCTCGCCTTCGCCATCCGCCACCTCGGCGCCGTGGCCGGCGTGGAGGTCACGGCCAGCCACAACCCGCCCCGCGACAACGGCTACAAGGTGTACCTCGGCGACGGCTCCCAGATCGTCCCCCCGGCCGACACCGAGATCGCCGCCGAGATCCAGGCGGTCACGTCCCTCGACACGGTCCCCCGCCCCACAGCCGGCTGGGAAACCCTCGACGACGCCGTCCTCGACGCCTACCTCGCCCGCACGGACGCCGTCCTCGCCCCTGACTCCCCCCGCACCGCCCGCACCGTCTACACGGCGATGCACGGCGTCGGCAAGGACGTCCTCCTCGCCGCTTTCGCCCGCGCCGGCTTCCCCGCCCCCACCCTCGTCACCGAGCAGGCCGAACCCGACCCGGAGTTCCCCACCGTCGCGTTCCCCAACCCGGAGGAGCCCGGCGCGATGGACCTCGCCTTCGCCAAGGCCCGCGAGACCGGCCCCGACCTGGTCATCGCCAACGACCCGGACGCCGACCGCTGCGCCGCCGCCGTGAAGGACGGCGACGACTGGCGCATGCTCCGCGGCGACGAGGTCGGCGCGCTCCTCGCCGCCCACCTGGTCCGCCGCGGAGCGACCGGCACCTTCGCCGAGTCGATCGTCTCCTCCTCCCTCCTCGGCCGCATCGCCGAGAAGGCGGGCCTGCGCCACGTCGAGACCCTCACCGGCTTCAAGTGGATCGCCCGCGCCGAGGGCCTGCGCTACGGCTACGAGGAGGCCCTCGGCTACTGCGTCGACCCGGACGGCGTCCGCGACAAGGACGGCATCACCGCGGCCCTGCTCCTCACCGAGCTGGCCTCCGTCCTGAAGGAGGAGGGCCGCACGCTCCTCGACCTCCTCGACGACCTCGCAGTCGAGCACGGCCTGCACGCCACCGACCAGCTCTCGGTCCGCGTGAAGGACCTCAGCCTGATCGCCGACGCGATGCGCCGCCTGCGCGAGCACCCCCCGACGGAGCTCGCCGGTCTGCGCATCACCAAGGCGGAGGACCTCACCCAGGGCACGGACACCCTCCCGCCCACCGACGGCCTGCGCTACACCCTCGAGGGCGCCCGGGTGATCGTCCGCCCGAGCGGCACGGAGCCCAAGCTGAAGTGCTACCTGGAGGTGGTCGTCCCGGTCTCCGGCCGCCCCGACCTCCCCGCCGCCCGAACCAAGGCCACGGCCCTCCTGACCCGGCTCAAGCAGGACTTCTCTCAAGCAGCAGGCATCTGAGCCACTGGCCCTGGGACACCAACCACTGAGACACCAAAGAGCGGGGCGCCCCAGAAGGAAGGGGCACCCCGCTCACGTCATGCACACTCAACACCCTGCCGAGGCAGGCAAGCTCACCCCACCGGAGGCAGGCTCACCCCACCCCCAGCAGAACCCCCAGCAACACAGCTCCCGCCACCGCAGGCCCGAGCACCTCGTAGGCCCACCGCACGGTGACCTCCCCCTGCGCCGAAGCCGCCTCCCGCCGCTCCTCGTGCAGCTCCCGCAGCTCGTCCATGGCCTGATCGGTCGCCGCCCGCACCGGCCCCGAGCCGCCGGCACCGGCACCGGCACCGGACGGGCTCGTCCGGGCGACGCCGCGCCCACCGGCCCGGAACGCGTCGCCGACACCCGGCGCCCGCCCCGCCGACCGCACGTCGACGCCCTGCCCGCGCTCCGCCTGCGCCCGCATCTCCTGGCGGGCCGCCCGCTTGCGGGCCCGCAGGGAGACCGGGAGCGCCCAGAGCTGGTACTTGGTCCCGTCCTCGGCCAGCACCTCGTTCGTGTAGCCGGACCGCAGGCCGGCGACGCGGCCCCAGGGCAGCACGATCACCCGGAACGGATTGCGGACGCGCAGCCGGTCGGGCCCGACGTAGACGGCGGGCCGGAGGGTGAAGGCCACCACCAGCGGCACCAGGAGCAGCAGTGCCGCGAGGGCCAGCCACGGGGCGCGGCCCTCGCCGCGGACCACCGCGTCGGTGCCGAGCCACGCCATGACGGCCAGCAGCAGCACACCGCCGGCGATGCCCGCGGGCGACCGGTGCACGCGGTCCCGCTGGCCCGGACGACCCATGGCGTCGCTGTTCGAACCGGACGGCTTCGGGTCGGGCAGGGAGTCAGACGAGGTCATGGCACCGATTCTGCCCGACTCCGCCCGGCGGACCAGATGCCGCTGGGGGCTGTACAGCCGCTACGCGCGTAGATATGCTCGGCTTGTGAGCATGCCCACCACTGCACCCAGCCCCCTCGGCGACGTCACCGCGTCCGACAGCACGCTGCGCCGCTTCCTCCACGGGCTGCCCGGCGTCGACGCCGTCGGCCTGGAGGCGCGCGCCGCCTCCCTCGGCACCCGTTCGATCAAGACGACCGCCAAGGCGTACGCGATCGACCTCGCCATCTCGATGGTCGACCTGACGACGCTGGAAGGCGCGGACACCCCGGGCAAGGTCCGGGCGCTCGGCGCGAAGGCGGTCCTGCCCGACCCGGCCGACCGGACCACCCCCGCCACGGCCGCGGTCTGCGTCTACCCCGACATGGTGGCCACCGCGAAGGAGGCCGTCGCCGGCTCCTCCGTGAAGGTCGCCTCGGTCGCCACCGCCTTCCCGGCCGGCCGCGCCCCGCTCTCCGTCAAGCTGGCGGACGTGAAGGAGGCCGTGGCCGCGGGCGCGGACGAGATCGACATGGTCATCGACCGCGGCGCCTTCCTCGCCGGCCGGTACATGAAGGTGTACGAGGAGATCGTGGCCGTGAAGGAGGCCTGCGGCTCCGCGCGGCTGAAGGTCATCTTCGAGACCGGTGAGCTGTCGACGTACGACAACATCCGCCGGGCCTCCTGGCTCGGCATGCTCGCCGGTGCCGACTTCATCAAGACCTCGACCGGCAAGGTCGGCGTCAACGCGACCCCCGCGAACACCCTGCTCATGCTGGAGGCGGTGCGCGACTTCCGTGCGCAGACCGGCGTCCAGGTGGGCGTGAAGCCGGCCGGCGGTATCCGGACCAGCAAGGACGCGATCAAGTTCCTGGTGCTGGTCAACGAGACGGTGGGCGAGGACTGGCTGGACAACCACTGGTTCCGCTTCGGCGCCTCCTCGCTGCTGAACGATCTGCTGATGCAGCGGCAGAAGCTGGCCACGGGCCGCTACTCCGGCCCCGACTACGTGACGGTGGACTGATCACCATGACCGAAAAGACCACGGACAAGCGGTCGTCCGCTTTCGAGTACGCGCCGGCGCCCGAGTCCCGCTCGATCGTCGACATCGCCCCGTCCTACGGCCTGTTCATCGACGGCGAGTTCACCGAGGCGGCCGACGGCAGGGTCTTCAAGTCCGTGTCGCCGTCCACCGAGGAGGTGCTCTCCGAGGTGGCCCAGGCGGGCGAGGCGGACGTGGACCGCGCCGTCAAGGCCGCCCGCAAGGCCTTCGAGAAGTGGTCGGCGCTGCCCGGCTCCGAGCGCGCCAAGTACCTGTTCCGCATCGCCCGGATCATCCAGGAGCGCTCCCGTGAGCTGGCCGTCCTGGAGACCCTGGACAACGGCAAGCCGATCAGGGAGACCCGCGACGCCGACCTGCCGCTGGTCGCCGCGCACTTCTTCTACTACGCGGGCTGGGCCGACAAGCTGGAGCACGCCGGTTTTGGCGCGAACCCGCGCCCGCTCGGTGTCGCCGGCCAGGTCATCCCATGGAACTTCCCGCTGCTGATGCTGGCGTGGAAGATCGCCCCGGCGCTGGCCACGGGCAACACGGTCGTCCTCAAGCCGGCCGAGACCACCCCGCTGTCGGCGCTGTTCTTCGCGGACATCTGCCGCCAGGCCGGTCTGCCCAAGGGCGTCGTCAACATCCTCCCGGGCTACGGCGACGCGGGCGCCGCCCTGGTGGCGCACCCGGACGTGGACAAGGTCGCCTTCACCGGCTCCACGGCGGTCGGCAAGGAGATCGCCCGCACGGTCGCCGGCACCCGCAAGAAGCTCACCCTGGAGCTGGGCGGCAAGGGCGCCAACATCGTCTTCGACGACGCCCCCGTCGACCAGGCCGTCGAGGGCATCGTCAACGGCATCTTCTTCAACCAGGGCCAGGTCTGCTGCGCGGGCTCGCGCCTGCTGGTGCAGGAGTCGATCCACGAGGAGCTGCTGGACTCGCTCAAGCGGCGCCTGTCGACGCTGCGTCTCGGCGACCCGCTGGACAAGAACACCGACATCGGCGCGATCAACTCCGAGGAGCAGCTCAGCCGCATCACCTCGCTGGTGGAGCAGGGCGAGGCGGAGGGCGCCGAGCGCTGGTCGCCCGCCTGCGAACTGCCGTCCACCGGGTACTGGTTCGCCCCGACGCTCTTCACGAACGTCACCCAGGCGCACACCATCGCCCGCGACGAGATCTTCGGCCCGGTGCTGTCGGTGCTGACCTTCCGCACCCCGGACGAGGCCGTCGCCAAGGCCAACAACACCCCGTACGGACTGTCGGCGGGCATCTGGACGGAGAAGGGCTCGCGCATCCTCGCCGTGGCGAGCAAGCTGCGCGCGGGTGTCGTCTGGTCCAACACGTTCAACAAGTTCGACCCGACCTCGCCGTTCGGCGGCTACAAGGAGTCGGGCTTCGGCCGCGAGGGCGGCCGCCACGGCCTGGAGGCGTACCTCGCCCCGTCGAGCCCGGAGGGCGAGCGATGAAAAACACAGTTGACGCGACCCGACTCTCCGTCTTCAAGACCTACAAGCTGTACGTCGGGGGGAAGTTCCCCCGCTCCGAGAGCGGCCGGGTGTACGAAGTGACCGACTCCAAGGGCAAGTGGCTGGCCAACGCTCCGCGGGCGAGCCGCAAGGACGCCCGTGACGCGGTGGTCGCCGCCCGCAAGGCGTTCGGCGCCTGGTCGGGGGCGACGGCGTACAACCGCGGCCAGATCCTCTACCGCGTCGCGGAGATGCTGGAGGGCCGCCGCGAGCAGTATGTGCGCGAGGTGGCCGACGCCGAGGGCCTGTCGAAGTCCAAGGCGTCCGCGCAGGTGGACGCGGCGATCGACCGCTGGGTCTGGTACGCGGGCTGGACCGACAAGATCGCCCAGGTGGTGGGCGGCGGCAACCCGGTCGCGGGCCCGTTCTTCAACCTCTCCTCGCCGGAGCCGACCGGTGTGGTCGCCGTGCTGGCGCCGCAGGAGTCGTCGTTCCTGGGCCTGGTCTCGGTCGTCGCCCCGGTGATCGCGACCGGCAACACGGCGGTGGTGGTGGCCTCCGAGAAGTACCCGCTGCCCGCCCTCTCCCTGGGCGAGGTGCTGGCCACCTCGGACCTGCCGGGCGGCGTGGTGAACGTGCTGTCGGGCCGTACGGCGGAGATCGCCGCCCCGCTCGCCGCGCACATGGACGTCAACGCGATCGACCTGGCGGGCGCCGGCGAGGAGCTGGCGAAGGAGCTGGAGATCGCCGCGGCCGACAACCTCAAGCGCGTTCTTCGTCCACAGCCTGTGGACGACTGGGCGGCGACGCCCGGCCTGGACCGCATGACGGCGTTCCTGGAGACCAAGACCGTCTGGCACCCGACGGGTTCGCTGGGCGCCTCCGGCTCCTCCTACTGACCGCCACCCCCCACACCGGAGAGCCGCGCCCCACCTCCGTCCAGGAGGGGCGCGGCTCTCCGCCTGTTCCGGCCGGCCGAGCGCGGTCCGTGCCGCACCAAGGACGACCCTGCCGGACTGGCCGCCGTCTACGAAGCCGTCGACTCGCTGGCCGACCAGCCTCGACCGCGCGGCCCGGTCCCTTACGGCTCACAGGACGTGCGCCGCCTGTACGTCGGCGACTGCCGCGTGCTCTACATCATCGAGGACGACGTCATCCGCATCCTGGTCACCCACCTCGGCCGTACCCCCTGAACCGCTGGGGAGCCGCGCCCTCCTCCGCCCGGGAGGGGCGCTGCTCTCCGCCTTCCGGTTCCGCCCTGTTCCTGCCCGTTCCCGGCTCCTGATCAGCCGCGCAGCAGCTCCGTCGTCTGGGCGACCGGCGGGATGCCGCCGACCGAGTCGGCCTTGGCCACCGGGTCGGTGACCGCGCGGGTGTTCACCGGCTGGAAGTCGGCGACCTGGGTGCCGGCCCCGTTGTTGAGCACGTCGAAGCCGGTGCCGTCGAGCGCGTTGGGCTTGAGCTCCGTCACCGGGGCGGTGGCGTGGCCCACCGCGCCGGTCGTCGCGTCCAGGCCGGACTGCGGGTCGAGTTCGCCGAGTGCGCCGGAGCGGCTGCCGCTCTCGCCCAGCAGCGACTCGGAGTCCGCCGCTGCCGCCGTCGTCGCGGCAGCGCCCAGCGCCACGGACGCGGTCGCCAGGACGGCGAGGACACGTCGCGCGGTCGACGTCTTGGGGGAGTCCTGTCGGGCCATCTGTGTGCCACCTTCGATCTCACTGGGTAATCAGGTCGACGCGAAGCGTAGTTGAGATGTGACGCACGCATCAAAGCGGACCCGCGGGGTCGTACGGCGCCCGATCGATGCCTCACACTGGTGTCCCGTGAGTTCCCAGTCGCCCATATCCGCGCGAGTCGTGCTGCTCTGCGGCCCCTCCGGCTCCGGCAAGTCCCTGATCGCGGCCCGCTCCGGCCTGCCGGTGCTGCGCCTCGACGACTTCTACAAGGAGGGCGACGACCCGACGCTGCCGCTGCTGCCGGACGGCTCGGCTGTCGACTGGGACCACCCCGACTCCTGGGACGCGGACGCCGCGGTCGCCGCGATCGAACGGCTGTGCCGCACGGGCCGTACGCCCATCCCGGTCTACGACATCTCGCTCAGCGCCCGCACCGGCGAGGGCTCCGTGGACATCGGCGCCGCTCCGCTGTTCGTCGCCGAGGGCATCTTCGCCGCGGAGATCGTCGCCCGCTGCCGCGAACTGGGTCTGCTGGCGGACGCGCTGTGCCTGAACCGCGGCCCGGTGCGCACCTTCCGCCGGCGCTTCGTGCGGGATCTGAGGGAGGGCCGCAAGTCGGTGCCGTTCCTGCTGCGGCGCGGATGGCGCCTGATGCGCCTGGAGCGTTCGATCATCGCCCGTCAGACGGCCCTGGGCGCCTATGCCTGCGACCGCGACGAGGCGCTGGGCCGGATGGCATCGGCGGCGGTCCGTGGCCGCGCGGCCACGGACCCCAGCGCGAGCGCGGTCGCCTGAACCCGCCCGAACGTCACGGCAGGCGTCACACCGCCTCGGGTGCCGTCACGGCAGGTGTCACACCACCTCGGGTGCACTCTCCGGTGCACTCGCCTGGACGGGACGCCCGGATGCCGTGAGGAGGAGGCCGACAAGCGAAAAGCGGGACTGGACGGACCCCCCCGGCCCTCCAGTCCCGCTCCTTGCCTCCCCCGTGGAGCCCCCCCGTGTCCCCCGAGTTCCCCCGTACTCCCCCCGTTGTTCCCCGTGTTCCCCCCCGGTTGTGCTCCGCGGTGACGCCCCCCGACGTCTCCCCGGCGTCCCCCGACGCCCCGCGGCCCCCGCCTTTTCCTCCCCCCGGCTTCCCCCGTGATCCCCCCGGTTCCCCCCAGGTCCCCCCGGACCTTCAGGCGACCAGTTCGCCGAAGGCGTCCTCCTGGTCACGGCCGAAGCTCAGGGCCTCGTCCTCGCGCAGCCGGCGGAGCGACCGCCAGATGCTGGACTTCACCGTGCCGACGCTGATGTCGAGGATGTCCGCGATCTCCGGGTCCGTGCGGCCCTCGTAGTAGCGCAGGACCAGCATGGTGCGCTGGAGCTCGGGCAGCCGGGCGAGCGCCTGCCACAGGACCGCGCGCAGCTCGGTGCCGCGCATCGCGTCCGTGTCGCCGGGCGTCTCCGGCAGTTCCTCGGTCGGGTACTCGTTCAGCTTGCGGCGGCGCCACGCGCTGATGTGCAGATTGGTCATGGTGCGGCGGAGGTATCCGCCGACGGCCGCCTTGTCGCTGATCCGGTCCCACGCCCGGTAGGTCGAGAACAGCGCGCTCTGCAGCAGGTCCTCGGCCTCGAAGCGGTCACCGGTCAGGTGGTAGGCGGTGGCGTACAGGGAGGCGCGACGCTCCTGCACGTAGGCGGTGAACTCCGCCTCCGACAGGGAACTGCGCTCCCCCGAGTCCTCCCCGTACGCTGCTCCCCCGTGCGTCTCCCCCGTAGGCGCGTCAACCACCGTCATGAACGCGGTGTGCTGACGCCCGGTGCTGCGAGCGCACCCCCGCCCGCTCACAGCACCGGACTTCTCTCCCCCCCGGTGCACGTCGTGCAGACGCGTGATCACTGCGCTGGTGCTGGTGCTGTGCAGCGTGTTCATCTCGCGCCCCCCGTCGTGGACTTCCGGCTGGATTCGGTGCTGGCTTGCCTGTGCCGAAAATCCTGCCCCTGCCACTTCATGGCAGTGTCCGCCGACTGTCACAGAGCTGTCACAGGGGTCCGCCACGCCCCGGACACGAAATGTTCACAGCTGTCCGCGCACGTAGCCGCCCTTATGGGGGCCAGCCGGGCATCTGAACCCACAGGTCGAACAGGGACCCCTCCATGGGCCAGAATGAGCGGGTGCCTTCCCTGTTGCTGATCGAGGACGACGACGCCATCCGCACGGCCCTGGAGCTCTCCCTGACGCGCCAGGGACACCGGGTGGCGACCGCTGCCAGCGGTGAGGACGGTCTGAAGCTGCTGCGCGAGCAGCGGCCGGATCTCATCGTGCTGGACGTGATGCTGCCCGGCATCGACGGGTTCGAGGTGTGCCGCCGCATCCGGCGCACGGACCAGTTGCCGATCATTCTGCTCACGGCGCGCAGTGATGACATCGACGTCGTGGTCGGCCTGGAGTCCGGCGCCGACGACTATGTGGTCAAACCCGTTCAGGGCCGGGTGCTGGACGCCCGGATCCGCGCGGTGCTGCGGCGCGGCGAGCGCGAGTCGAGCGACTCCGCCACCTTCGGCAACCTGGTCATCGACCGTGCGGCGATGACGGTGACGAAGAACGGGGAGGATCTGCAGCTGACGCCGACCGAGCTGCGGCTGCTGCTCGAGCTGAGCCGCCGCCCCGGCCAGGCGCTGTCCCGGCAGCAGCTGCTGCGGCTGGTGTGGGAGCACGACTACCTGGGCGACTCGCGCCTGGTGGACGCCTGCGTCCAGCGGCTGCGCGCCAAGGTCGAGGACGTGCCGTCGTCCCCGACGCTGATCCGTACCGTGCGTGGTGTCGGCTACCGGCTGGATCCGCCTCAGTGACACAGGAGCACCAGGAGGAGTCCCGCGGCTGGTCCGCGGCGCGCAAGGGAATCTGGTCACGGCTGCGCTTCACCAGCCTGCGGCTTCGGCTGGTCGTGGTGTTCGGGCTGGTCGCGCTGACCGCGGCGGTGTCCGCGTCCGGGATCGCGTACTGGCTGAACCGCGAGGCGGTGCTCACCCGCACCCAGGACGCGGTGCTGCGCGACTTCGAGCAGGAGATGCAGAACCGCGCGGGCGCGCTGCCCGAGCACCCCACGCAGGACGAACTGCAGCACACCGCCGGGCAGATGGCGAACAGCAGCCAGCGCTTCACCGTGCTGCTGGTCGCCGAGGACCCCGAGGGCCGTACGGTCTACGGCAGTTCCGGCGGGCTGAACGGCTTCTCGCTGCAGGACGTGCCGGCCTCGCTGCGCCAGGCGGTGACCGAGCGGCAGAAGGTCACCTCGACCAACAAGTACCCGTACCACCTGTACTGGCAGCGGATCGTCGAGGACGACACCCCGTACCTGGTGGCGGGGACGCGGATGATCGACGGCGGGCCGACCGGCTACATGCTGAAGTCTCTGGAGCCGGAGGCGAAGGACCTCAACTCGCTGGCCTGGTCGCTGGGGATCGCCACCGGCCTGGCGCTGATCGGCTCGGCGCTGCTCGCGCAGGCCGCCGCCACCACCGTGCTGAAGCCGGTGCAGCGGCTCGGCACGGCCGCGCGCCGGCTCGGCGAGGGCCGGCTGGACACCCGGCTGAGGGTGTCGGGGACGGACGAGCTGGCGGATCTGTCCCGGACGTTCAACAAGGCCGCGGAGGCGCTGGAGAAGCGGGTCGCGGACATGGCGGCGCGGGACGAGGCCTCACGCCGGTTCGTGGCCGACATGAGCCACGAGCTGCGCACCCCGCTCACCGCGATCACCGCGGTCACCGAAGTCCTCGAGGAGGAGCTGGAGTTCGAGGGCGGCGGCATCGACCCGATGATCCAGCCGGCGGTGCGGCTGGTGATCAGCGAGACCCGGCGGCTGAACGACCTGGTCGAGAACCTGATGGAGGTGACCCGTTTCGACGCGGGCACCGCCCGGCTGGTGCTCGACGACGTGGACATCGCCGACCAGATCACCGCGTGCATCGACGCCCGCGCCTGGCTGGACGCGGTCGAGCTGGACGCCGAGCGCGGCATCCACGCCCGGATCGACCCGCGCCGCCTGGACGTCATCCTGGCCAACCTCATCGGCAACGCGCTCAAGCACGGCGGTTCACCGGTGCGCGTGTCGGTGCGGGAGGAGCCCGGCGGGGCCGTCGGCACGGATGCCGGGACCGGTCCGGAGGCCGGGGAGCGGGCGGAGCGTTCGGACCGTGGCGACCGCACGGACAGGGACGAGCGGGCCGAGCGGGCGCCGGACGGCGGCGTCGTGGTCATCGAGGTACGGGACAACGGGCCCGGCATCCCCGAGGACGTGCTGCCGCACGTCTTCGACCGCTTCTACAAGGCCAGCGCCTCCCGGCCGCGCTCCGAGGGCAGCGGTCTGGGGCTGTCCATCGCCCAGGAGAACGCCCATATCCACGGCGGTGAGATCACCGCGGCCAACTCCCCCGAGGGCGGGGCGGTGTTCACCCTGCGCCTGCCGCAGGACGCCTCCGCCCTGGCGGAGGACAAGCGGGACACCGACGCCGGCAAGGGCCAGAAGAGCGGTAAGAACGACAGCGGCGCCAAGAGCTCCAAGAGCGCCACGGGCACCGAGGACGGCAAAGACAGCAAGGGCCGCGGCGAGCAGGGCGACGGGCGCCGTGGCGGCGGCCCCGACGAGGGCGGGACCGGCGGCTCCGGCGGCACCGCGGACTCCGCCGACGCCACGGACTCCGCCGACGCCACGGACTCCGGGGACGGCACCGGCGCCACGGCGCACGGCACCGGCGGCGGAACTGACAGCAAGGGTGAAGGCGCTAGGGGGGACGCCTGATGTACGGCCTGACGAACGGGCGGCGGCCGGCCCGGCGACGGGCGGTCCGGGGCCGGATCGCCGGTCTGCTCGCCGTCACCACGCTCGGCGCCCTGCTCTCCGGGTGCGGCATCCGCGCCACCGAGGTGCCGACCGACTTCGGTCCCGCGCCCTCGCGGGTGCGCTGTTCGCTGGGTGAGCCGGGGGTCTCCTCGCGGGCCGACCGCGGACTGCCCGTGCAGGTGTTCCTGCTGTGCGGGGCGTCGCTGGTGGCCGTGGACCGCACGGTGCGGGTGCCGGACGGGGCGGCCGACTCCGGGCGGCGCACGCTGATCGCGCAGGAGCTGCTGGACGAGCTCTCCGCGCCGCCCTCGGCCGACGAGAAGGAGGCCGGGTACACCACGCTGGTGCGGGACGGGCTCACCGTGAGCGGGCCGCGCCCCGGCGATCCGGAGGACACGCTGCGGCTGAGCGCCGCTCCCGCCGACCTCAGCTCCACCGCGCTGGCGCAGATCGTGTGCACCTTCTCCGACTCGGCGGCGACGGACAACGGCTCGGTCATCCTGGGCGGTCCCGGTTCCGCCGCACCGCTGCGCTACGAGTGCACGGACCAGGTCCGCGCCCGCCCGGCCGGCGAACGCCCGCCCGCCTCACAGCTCACCGACGAGTGAACCGACGAGTAGTGAACCGACGAGTGACGCGGGCGCCCCTCGTACGGGGGGGCGCCCGCCGTCGTCTCACACCTCCGGCCCAGGGCCAGTGCGTTGTGGCGTATGCCTCATCGGCGGAACGGGTGACATCCCGGAACCGATCGTGCCGAAGGCCGCGTCTTGGGGGGCGTGCAGCGTCAAGGCTCCATCGGCGGCACCGCCGCGATCCGCATCCGTGTGCTGGGTGGCCTCCTCCTGGCCGCATATCTGGCGTTCATCGCCTGGTTCACGCTGCGCCCCCTCGACGTCCCCTGGGTGATGCCCGCCAATCTGCGCCCCCTGGACGGCATCCGGGCCGGCTTCGCGCTCGGCTGGTTGGAGGGGGCCCGGCGCATCGGTGAGGGGCTGGCGCTGCTGGCCCCGCTGGGCGTGCTGCTGCCGATGGCGGGCGGCCGGCTGGTGGTCTCGCCCCTGGGTTCCCTGATCCGCACCATGGCCGCGGCCGCCCTGCTGTCGCTGGGCATCGAGATGCTGCAGACGGCGGTGCCCGGCCAGCTCGTCGACATCGACTCGCTGCTGCTGAACACGCTGGGCGCGGGCCTTGCGCACGCCGCGGTGGTGCCGGCGGGCCGCTCCTGGCTGCGCCGCCGGGCGGTGCGCCTGGCCGGTACGGCCGCCCCGCAGGAGGAGCCGGCTCAGGGTAGGACCCCGACGATTCCCAGGGTCGGGATCGCCCCGTGGAGCGACGCTTTGCCCCCTTCGTCTCCGTAACGTGGACGGCAGATGAGGCGTCCGGACGGGAGGCCTCGCACCGCTCACGAAGGAGCCGCAATGTCTCGCCTCGCCCGCCCGACCCACGGCCGCATGATCGGCGGAGTCTGCGCCGCGCTGGCTCGGCGCTTCGGTACCTCCGCGACCACGATGCGGGTGATCTTCCTGCTGTCGTGCCTGCTGCCCGGCCCGCAGTTCCTGCTCTACATCGCGCTGTGGATCCTGCTGCCGTCGGAGGACAAGACCCAGGCCCGAACGGCCTGGTGAGCCCGGCGGCGCCGCTGCGCCGGCCATCTCCCTGAGTGCCCTGAGTGCCCTGCGTGCAACGCCGATGGGGCGCCCCGCGTGGCGGGGCGCCCCATCGCTGTCGTCGCCGTGCGGGCGGTCAGCCGCCGAGCGGGAGGCCGTTCACGTTGAGGCCCTTGGTGGGCAGCTGGTCCAGCGGCAGCCCGCCGAGCAGTCCCTTGGCCGGGGCCGCCGGGTTCTTGGTGACGACGTCCTGCGCGGCCGGCTCCGCGGCCGTCAGCCCGGTGGCGGCCAGGTCCCTCCCCGTGTCCAGGGTCTGCGCGGCGGTCGGCACCACGGCGGCGTTCTCCGCCGGGAGGGTCTGGGCGGCGGTGCCCAGGGCGGGAGCGGCCTCCGGGACGGCCGGGGCAGCGGCGGCGGTGCCCGCACCGACAGCGGCGAAGGCGGCACCGAGAGCGGCGACACCGAGGGTCTTGGCAGCAGACTGCTTCATGAAAATGCGTCCTCGAATGGGATACGGGGATGTGGCGGTGCTGCGACCGTAAACACGCGCCGCCGCCGCCCGCAAACATCGAAATGCGGACGGATTGTGAACGCGAATCGTGGCCCGTGTGCGGGGACGCCTGCCCCTCAGTCCTTCTCGGTGGAAAAGCCGCTGGTGGAGGCCGTCTGCCGGAACAGCCATTCGGATTTGAGTTCCGCATAGCCCGGCTTGATCACGTCATTGATCATGGCCAGTCGTTCGTCGAAAGGAATGAACGCTGATTTCATCGCATTGACGGTGAACCACTGCATGTCGTCGAGCGTGTAGCCGAATGCCTCGACCAGATGCTCGAATTCACGGCTCATGCTGGTGTGGGACATCAGCCGGTTGTCGGTGTTCACCGTGGTGCGGAAGTGCAGCCGGCGCAGCAGCCCGATCGGGTGCTCGGCGTAGGAGGAGGCCGCCCCCGTCTGGAGGTTGGAGCTGGGGCACATCTCCAGCGGGATGCGCTTGTCGCGGACGTAGGAGGCGAGCCGGCCGAGCTCCACGGTGCCGTCGTCGCGGACCGTGATGTCGTCGATGATGCGCACCCCGTGGCCGAGCCGGTCGGCGCCGCACCACTGCAACGCCTGCCAGATGGACGGCAGTCCGAAGGCCTCACCGGCGTGGATGGTGAAGTGGTTGTTCTCCCGCTTCAGGTACTCGAAGGCGTCCAGATGCCGGGTGGGCGGGTATCCGGCCTCGGCGCCCGCGATGTCGAAACCGACGACGCCCAGGTCCCGGTAGCGGTTGGCGAGTTCGGCGATCTCCAGAGCGCGGGCGGCGTGCCGCATCGCGGTGAGCAGGGCGCCGACCCGGATGCGGTGCCCGTCCCCCTTGGCGCGCCGCTCCCCCAGCCGGAAGCCCTCGTTGACCGCCTCGACGACCTCCTCGAGGGTGAGGCCGCCTTCCAGGTGCTGTTCGGGGGCGTAGCGCACCTCGGCGTAGACGACGCCGTCCTCGGCGAGGTCCTCCACGCACTCGGCGGCGACCCGGACCAGCGCCTCGCGGGTCTGCATGACGCCGACGGTGTGCGAGAAGGTCTCCAGGTACCGCTCCAGGGAGCCGGAGTCGGCGGCCTCCCGGAACCACAGGGCGAGCTTGTCCGGGTCGGTCTCGGGCAGCTGGGAGTAGCCGGTCTCCCGTGCCAGGTCCACGACGGTGCCGGGGCGCAGGCCGCCGTCGAGGTGGTCGTGCAGCAGAACCTTGGGCGCCCGGCGGATCTGGTCCGGTGTCGGGGTGTTCGCAATGGTCTGGCTCGTCATTTCCGCACCATAACCCCTTGCCGCCCTACGCGCGTAGATGCAGAGCGGAGGGAATTCGTCGCCATTCACCGGTGCTGGACGGTGCTCGCGGCGCTTGGTGGTCGCCGATACGCAACGGTGACCGCACGGACGGGTGGCGTACATCCGCCCTTCTGACAATGTTCTGCCATGGCACAGCAAGCGACGCCGGTCCGCAGGGCCCGGCTGGGGAGGGCGTTCGGCCCCGAGCCGACAGCGGTGAGCGGAGTGGTGCTGCTGCTCCCCGACGGGGAGGAGACCTCCGGCCGCAGACCGTCCCCGCTGCTGGCCGCCGCCTCCGTCCGCGCGCTGGGCCGCCGCCTGGGCCGCGCCGGGCGGGAGGAGGGGCTGGCCGTCCATGTCGTCCACTACCGCTACCGGGGCTGGAACGGGGACGCGGCCCATCTGGCGAGCGACGGGGCGTGGGCCGCCGACGAGGTCGTACGCCGGTACGGAGACGTGCCGGTGTGCCTCGCCGGAACCGGAATGGGCGCCCGGGCCGCGCTGCGCGCCGGTGGCCACGAGGCCGTCAACTCCGTTGTGGCGCTGGCCCCCTGGCTGCCCCGGGAGGAGGGCGCGACCTCACCCGAACCGGTGAAGCAGCTGGTGGGGCGTCAGGTGCTCATCGTGCACGGCACCAAAGACGCCCGCACCGACCCGGAGCTGTCCTTCCGCCTCGCCGCACGGGCGAAGAAGGCCAACCGGGACGTGTGCCGGTTCGAAGTGCACGCCGACGGCCACGGGTTGCACCAGTACCGGGACGAAGTGCTCGCCCTCACCGAGGACTTCGTCATGGGTGTGCTGTTCGGCAGGAACTTCACGCGTCCGGTGCGGGACGCGCTGGCGGCACCGCCTCCATTGGGGCTGCGGATGCCGCTGGCCTCCGGATTCGGCCGGTGGCGGTAGCGAACAGCCGCAGCGATACGTGTGCTCCCCCGGGAGGGGGGCGCCCGCGTCACGTCGGCAGCAGGTTGCCCCGGCGGGAGAGCAGGAACTTCTTGAAGGCGGCCACCGGGGGCGTGTCCGGGTGGCCGGCCAGCCAGGCGACGCCGATCTCGCGCACCGCCCTCGGCGCGGTGACCGTCAGCTCCACCACCCCGGGCCGGGGCACGGTCGGCGGCGGCAGCAGGGCCACGCCCAGACCCGCCGCCACCAGGCCCCGCAGGGTCTCCGCCTCCTCGCCCTCGAAGGCGACCTTCGGCCGGAAGCCGGCCTGGGCGCACAGGTTGTCCGTGATCCGCCGCAGCCCGTAGCCGGGCTCCAGGGTGACGAAGGTTTCGTCCGCCGCCTCGGCCAGGCGGATGCGGCGGCGTGACGCGAGCCGGTGATCCGCGGGGACGACCAGGCGCAGCTTCTGCTCGTCCAGGCGCCGGGCGACGAGGTCGGGGGCGTCGGGCACCGGGGAGGTCAGGCACAGGTCGAGTTCGCCGGCGCGCAGCCGCTCCAGCATGGCCTCGCCGTAGTTCTGCACCAGGCTGAAGCGGATGCGCGGGTGGTCGGCGCGGAAGGCGTGCAGCAGGCCGGGGACGGTCTCGGCGCCCATGGTGTGCAGAAAGCCGAAGGCGACCTTGCCGGTGGCCGGGTCGGCGTCGGCGCGCACCTCCTCGGCGGCGCGTTCGATCTCGGCGAGGGCCCGCTCGACCGAGGTGAGGAAGGTGCGGCCCGCGGGGGTGAGGGAGACGGTGCGGCCGTGGCGGGCGAACAGATCCACCCCCAGGTCCTGTTCGAGGCGGGCCATGGCGCGCGACAGCGTCGACTGCGGGACCTGCATCTGCTGGGCGGCCCGGGTCACGTGCTCGGTGCGGGCGACACCGGCGAAGTGGGCGAGGCGGGGGGCCAGCAGCAGCGACATCTCCCGCTCCGGAATGTCTTCTGTGTCACCGGACTGTGACAGGCGGGGCCGTGAACTCTGCTGATGCACCATGGGAACGATTATGGTGAATCCATGCATTGGACGGATGAGTGCCGCCGTACGTAGCTTCGAGGCATGACTCCCGCCAGTACCGGGGCGTCCGCCACTGCGGGCGCCGGATCCGTTCGTTCCGCCACTCGTTCCGCTACTCCTGCTTCTGCTTCTGCTTCCGCTTCTCCCTCTGGGACGTCTGGGACGTCTGGGACGTCTTCCTCTGCTGTGGACGCGCGTATGGCTCCTGGTGGACCGGGTTACCGGCGGATGAGCTTCGCCTTGTTCCTCGCGGGTGTGGCCACGTTCGCCCTGCTGTACTCCACGCAGGCGCTGCTGCCGCTGATCTCCGGCGACTTCGGGGTCAGCGCCAGCGACGCGAGCTGGACGGTGGCGGCGGCCACGGGCGGGCTCGCGGTGTTCGTGCTGCCGATGAGCGCGCTGTCGGAGCGGTTCGGGCGGCGCACGGTCATGACGGCGTCGCTGGCGGTCGCGGTGACGGTGGGGCTGCTGGTCCCCTTCGCGCCGTCGCTGGGGTGGCTGGTCGCCCTGCGGGCGGTGCAGGGTGCGGCGCTGGCCGGACTGCCCGCCTCGGCGACGGCGTACCTCGCGGAGGAGGTCCGGCCGAAGGCGCTGGTCACCGCGATCGGCCTGTTCGTGGCCGGGAACAGCGTCGGCGGAATGAGCGGCCGGGTCATCACCGGCTGGGCCGCCCAGGAGTGGGGCTGGCGGGTCGCCGTCGGGCTGCTCGGGGTGATCGCGGTGGCCTGCGCGGTGGCCTTCCGGCTGCTGCTGCCGGCGCCGCGGCACTTCCGGGCCGGTTCGCTGCGGCCGGGTGTCCTGGCGCGGACCGTGCGCGACCATCTCGCCAATCCGCTGCTGCGGCGGCTGTACGCGATCGGCGCGCTCTTCATGACGGTGTTCGGCGGCGTCTACACGGTGATCGGGTACCGGCTGACCGAGGCCCCGTTCTCGCTGCCGCAGGGCATCGTCGGCTCGGTCTTCCTCGTCTACCTGGTCGGCACGGTCTCCGCGTCGGCGGCGGGACGCCTGGTGGCACGCCTCGGCCGCCGGGGCGCGCTGTACGCGGCCGGCGGTACGACGGCGGCGGGTCTGCTGCTGTCCCTGGCCGACGCGCTGGTGCCGGTGCTGCTGGGTCTGGTGCTGATCACGGCGGGCTTCTTCGCCGGTCACGCGGTCGCCTCGTCGGCGGTCGGGAAGACGGCGACGCAGGGGCGGGCGCAGGCCGCGGCGCTGTACCAGTCGGCGTACTACGTCGGCTCCAGCGCCGGGAGCACTGCGGGCGCGGTGGCCTTCCACGCGGGCGGCTGGGCCGGGACGGTCGGCGTCGGCCTGCTGGCGGTGGCGGGCGTCGTGGCGATCACGGCGGTGGGGTCGCTGGCGGCGATGCGCTCCGGGGCGCCGGTGAGGGTGCGCTCGGCGAGCTGCTGAGCGGGTCGCAGCGCGGGCTGGTGAGCGGGTCGCAGCGCGGCTGCCGATCTGAGACGCACCGCGGCTGCCGATCTGAGACGCACCGCGGCTGCCGGTCCGAGACGCACCGCGGCTGCCGGTCCGAGACGCACCGCTGGCTGCCGAGCGGAATCGCACCACGGCTGCCGATCTGAGACGCACCTCGGGCTGGTGAGCGGAGTCCCGCCCGGGGGCTGCCGAGCGGGATCGCGCCTCGCGTCCGATGTGGGTACCTGGGTGGCTTTTCCGACTCGGGGCGCCATTGTCAGTGGGCTGCTGTAGCTTCCGGAGTGTGGGCGCGAAGGAGCGCCGCCACGGAAGCCACAGGGGTGGGTGAGCGATGACGAACGGCACGGCGACGACCGACCTGGAGGACAGGCTGGAGGCGTACCGCGTCGAGCTGACCGGGTACTGCTACCGGATGCTCGGCTCCTCCTTCGAGGCGGAGGACGCGGTGCAGGACACGATGGTCCGCGCCTGGCGCAGCTACGACAAGTTCGAGGGTCGTTCCAGCCTGCGGTCCTGGCTGTACCGGATCGCGACCAACGTCTGCCTGGACATGCTCACGGCCGGCAACAAGCGCGCCCGCCCGATGGACCTGACCGAGTCCACGCCGCTCGCGCAGGCCGCTCTGTCGCCCCGCCCGGACAACACCTGGCTGGAGCCGATGCCGGACTCGAGAGTGCTGCCCACCACCGAGGACCCGGCGGAGGCGGCCGTCGCCAAGGAGTCCGTGCGGCTCGCCTTCATGGCCGCGCTGCAGCAGCTGCCGCCCAAGCAGCGCGCGGTGCTGATCCTGCGCGAGGTGCTGGCCTGGAAGGCCAACGAGGTCGCCGAGCTGCTCGGCACCTCCGTCGCCTCGGTCAACAGCGCGCTGCAGCGGGCCCGGGCCACCCTCGCCGAGCGCCGGCAGCCGGGCGAGGAGGCGGCGGTCTCCGACCCGCTGGACGAGGAGCAGCAGAAGCTGCTGGAGCGCTATGTCGCCGCGTTCGAGGGGTACGACATGTCGGCGCTGACGCAACTGCTGCACGAGGACGCCATCATGACGATGCCGCCGTTCGACCTGTGGCTGACCGGCCCGGCCGACATCACCGGCTTCATGACGACGCTGGGCGCGGCATGCGCCGGCTCGAAGCTCGTGCCGGTGCAGGTCAACGGGCTGCCGGGGTTCGCCCAGTACAAGCCCGACCCGGAGAGCGGGGGCTTCACCCCGTGGGCCGTGCAGGCGCTGGAGATCTCAGACGGCCGGATCGCCGGGTTCCACTGCTTCCTCGACACCAAGCGCTGGTTCCCGCTGTTCGGGCTGCCCCTCCACCTCGAAGCGGAGACCGACCAGGTCGAGCAGGGAGCATAGGGCCGGGTCCGGGTCGCGCAGCCGTATCCGGCCGCCCGCCCGGCGAGCGGCGAGCTGGAGCCGGGCGAGGAGGTTCACGGCGGCGAGGCCGGGCGGGCCCAGGCCGCCGACGTCGCACACCACCACCGCGCCGGAACCGTCCAGCAGGGCCTGCACCGCCTCGCACGGCCCCTGCACCTCGTCCCTGGCGAGGAGGGGGCCGCGCAGCACGAGCACAGGGGGTGTGTTGGCGTCCACGATCGGTAGACCGCGCGGGGAGCCGTAACTCATCGCGGGGGCGGGAGCCCTGACTCACCGCGGGTGCGGGAGCCGTGGCGCATCGCGGGTGCGGGCGGTCACCTTGACCCCGGGGCGAGCCTGCGCCGAGGGTTGGCTGTATGTGCCATAGATCGTTCCCGTCCTTCCTGTCCTTCCCGTCCGAGGGGCCGCCGTGCAGGGGGTGCTGAGCGGGTTCGCGGTGATCGCGGTCGTCATCGGCGTCGGCTATGTCATCGGACGGCGGGGGTTCCTGGGCACCCAGGGCAGCGCGGTGCTGACCAAGCTGGCCTTCCACGTGGCCTCGCCCGCTCTGCTGTTCACGACCCTCGCGCGGGCGGACCTGTCCGTGGTCTTCTCCGAACGCCTCCTGGTCACCGCCCTGAGCACGGCGGCGGTAGCCGGCGTCTTCGTGACCGTGGGCGTGGTACGCCGCTGGGGAGTCGCCCGCACCACCATCGGCGCCCTGTGCGCCGGCTACGTCAACGCCGGGAACCTGGGCATCCCGATCGCCGTGTACGTACTCGGCGACGCCTCACTGGTCGCCCCGGTGCTCCTCTTCCAGCTGATCGGCGTCACCCCCATCGCCCTCACCATCCTGGACCTCTCGACCACGGGCGAGAAGGGCCCCCTCTGGCGGCGCCTGCTCACCCCGCTGCGCAACCCCATCGCCCTGGGATCCCTGGCGGGCGTCGCGGCATCGGCCTCCGGGATCACCGTCCCCGGCCCGGTCATGGACCCCGTGACCCTGATCGGCAACATGGCCGTCCCCGCCGTCCTCCTCGCCTTCGGCATCTCCCTGCGCGGCAGCACCCTGCCGCTGCGCGACGGCGAACGCGGCACGGTCCTGCTCGCCGTGGCCCTGAAGTCGGCGGGCCAGCCGCTGGCGGCCTGGGCCCTGGCGGCGGGCGTCTTCGGCCTGAGCGGCCCGCAACTCCTCGACGTGGTGGTGACGTCGGCCCTCCCGGCCGCCCAGAACCTCTACACCTACGCCGCCACCTACGGCGTGGGCGAACGCCTGGCCCGGGACGCCATCCTCATCTCCACGGCACTCTCCGTTCCGGTACTGGTCGTGGTGGCGGCGCTCTTCGGATGAACGTCCTCGTCCTGCTGACCATCGCGGGCTGCGCCACGGTGACGGCCGGCCCTACGCCGACCGACGGCCGCCAGCAGGGCGCGCGCGGCTCAGCCGCCCCGGAGCGGCTGGTGTCTCCGTCACCTACGCGGCCGGTTGCCCCTCCCTCACCGCGCTCTGCGCTGGTCCGAACGGGAGACCCACCCCGGCACACGAACTGGAAGCCGATTGCGTCGGGTCAGTCCCCCTTCGTCGGCTGGGGAGGCCCCATGGAGGCGTCCGGCTGTGAAGGCGGCAAGGTGCGGGTGACGTTGACGCTGGCCGACGAGCCGCCGGCCCGGTTCGTCCTCGGCAACGGCAGCCGGGTCGACGGCGTCGACCTCGATCGGCCCGCCTCGCCCGGGAGCCGTTCGTCCTCGCTCACCTTCCGCAGGCTGGACGACCGGCCGTGCACGCTTCGTATCGAATGGCAGACTCCCAACCTGGTTCTGGACGGCCTCGGGGAAGCCCGGAAGCGTCTTCGCATCGACGACCCATGACGCCCGGCACGACCTGCGCGAACGGGACCGATGGGCGCCCCGCGCCCCCCATCGGTCCCGTTCACCAAGCCAAGTAAGCCCGCCTCAGGCGATCCGCTCCAGCACCACCGGCGACGGCGTGAAAGCGGCCGCCTCGGCGGTGATGTCGTAGGAGCCCTCGATCGCCTGGAGGGCGTAGGCGAAGCGGTCGGGGGTGTCGGTGTGGAGGGTGAGGAGGGGCTGGCCCTCGGTGACCTGGTCGCCGGGCTTGGCGTGGAGTTCGACGCCGGCGGCCGCCTGGACGGGGTCCTCCTTGCGGGCGCGGCCCGCGCCGAGGCGCCAGGCGGCGACGCCGATGCCGTAGGCGTCGAGGCGGGTGAGGGTGCCGGAGGCGGGGGCCTTGACGACGTGCTGCTCGCGGGAGGCGGGCAGGGGGGCGTCGGGGTCGCCGCCCTGGGCGGAGATCATGCGGCGCCAGACGTCCATGGCGGAGCCGTCGGCGAGGGCCTTGGCCGGGTCGGCGTCCTTCAGGCCGGCCGCGTCGAGCATCTCGCGGGCCAGGGCGAGGGTGAGGTCGACGACGTCCTTGGGGCCGCCGCCGGCCAGGACCTCCAGGGACTCGCGGACCTCGAGGGCGTTGCCCGCGGTCAGGCCGAGGGGGGTGGACATGTCGGTGAGCAGGGCGACGGTCTTCACGCCGTGGTCGGTGCCCAGGCCGACCATGGTGGACGCCAGTTCGCGCGCGTCGTCGAGGGTCTTCATGAAGGCGCCGCTGCCGACCTTGACGTCCAGGACCAGCGAGCCGGTGCCCTCGGCGATCTTCTTGGACATGATGGAGGAGGCGATGAGCGGGATCGCCTCGACGGTGCCGGTGACGTCGCGGAGGGCGTAGAGCTTCTTGTCGGCGGGGGCGAGTCCGTCGCCGGCGGCGCAGATGACGGCGCCGACCTCGTCGAGGACGTGCAGCATCTCCTCGTTGGAGAGAAGTGCGCGCCAACCCGGGATGGACTCCAGCTTGTCGAGCGTGCCTCCGGTGTGGCCGAGGCCCCGGCCGGAGAGCTGGGGGACTGCGGCGCCGCAGGCGGCGACCAGGGGGGCGAGCGGGAGGGTGATCTTGTCGCCGACTCCGCCGGTGCTGTGCTTGTCGGCGGTGGGGCGGGACAGGGAGGAGAAGTCCATGCGCTCGCCGCTGGCGATCATCGCGGCGGTCCAGCGGGCGATCTCCCGGCGGTTCATGCCGTTCAGCAGGATGGCCATGGCGAGGGCCGACATCTGCTCGTCGGCCACCTCCCCGCGGGTGTACGCGTCGATGACCCAGTCGATCTGCTCGTCGCTGAGTTCGCCGCGGTCCCGCTTGGTGCGGATGACGGAGATGGCGTCCATGGCCATGGCTGGCGTTCCTTCCGGGAGTGCGAAGGGGGCGGCCCCCGGAACCGCAGTGGTCCCAGGGGCCGCGGGAGGGTTACTTGTCGAGGTGCTTCGGGGTGAAGGCCTGCGGCAGCATCTCCGCCAGGGGCACGATGCCCTCGGGGGTCTCCAGCAGCAGTCCGGGGCCGCCGAACTCGTAGAGCAGCTGCCGGCAGCGGCCGCACGGGACGAGGATCTCGCCGTCGCGGTCGACGCAGGTGAAGTGCGTCAGCCGGCCGCCGCCGGTGCGCTGCAGCTCGGAGACCAGGCCGCACTCGGCGCACAGGCCGAGCCCGTAGGAGGCGTTCTCCACGTTGCAGCCGGAGACGGTGCGCCCGTCGTCGACCAGGGCCGCGACACCGACCGGGTAGCCCGAGTAGGGGGCGTAGGCGTGGGACATGGCGTCCCGGGCGACGGCGCGCAGCGCCTCCCAGTCGATGTCGTCGGCGCCCTGGGGGCCGGTCACTTGCCCTGCCCCTTCCGGTAGGGCAGTCCGTTCGCCTTCGGCATCCGCAGCCGCTGCGCGGACAGGGCCAGGACGACGAGGGTGACGACGTACGGGGTGGCGGCGACGACCTGGTTGGGCACCTCGTTGGTGACGGAGTACCAGGTGAACATCAGCAGGCCGACGACGAGGGTGATGCCCGCGCCGGTGTACTTCTTGCGGATGGCCAGCCAGATGGCGCCGATGACCAGGAGCAGCGCGCCGAGCAGCAGCAGGGCGTGCACGTTGGCGGAGCCGCCGCGCAGGTTGAGGCTGTCGGTGTAGCCGAACAGGCCGGCGCCGATGGCGAGGCCGCCCGGCATCCAGTTGCCGAAGATCATCGCCGCGAGGCCGATGAAGCCGCGGCCGCTGACCTGGCCCTCCAGGTAGAAGGGGTTGGCCACGATGGACAGGAACACGCCGCCGAGGCCGGCCAGGGCGCCGGAGATGACGACCGCGATGTACTTGTACTTGTAGACGTTGACGCCGAGGGACTCGGCGGCGATCGGGTTCTCGCCGCAGGAGCGCAGCCGCAGGCCGAAGGCGGTGCGCCACAGCACCCACCAGGTGGCGGGGACCAGCGCGACGGCGATCAGGGTCAGCCAAGAGACGTTGGTGACCAGGCCGCCGAGCAGGCCGGCGATGTCGGAGATGAAGAACCAGCCCTGGTTGTTGAGGTCCCGCAGCCAGCCGGAGAGTCCGGGCACGGTGAACTCGCCGAGGGACTCGACCGCGGGGGACTGCTTGGCGGAGCCGCCCTGGTGCCCCACGAAGGCGAGCGGGGCGAGGTAGCGGGTGGCGCCGAGGGCGAGGATGTTGATCGCCACACCGGAGACGATGTGGTTGACCTTGAAGGTGACGGTGACGATGGCGTGCAGCAGGCCGCCGATGGCGCCGCCGGCGAGGCCGACGAGCACACCGGTCCACGGGCCCCACTGGAAGCCGGCCCAGGCACCGAACCAGGTGCCGAGGATCATCATGCCTTCGAGGCCGATGTTGATGACACCGGAGCGCTCGGCCCACAGGCCGCCGAGGCCGGCGAGGCCGATCGGGACGGCGAGCTCCAGCGCGGTGGACATCTGGCTGACGTTGGTGATGCCGTTGGCGCCCGTGATGAGACGGACGATCGAGGTCAGCGCCAGGGCTCCGGCGATGACCAGCATCAGCACCGGCAGCGACAGGCGGCGGCCGGTCGGCGCCGCGGGCTGCAGCGTGGGCTGGTTGACGTCGACGGCGGAGGTCGGAGCGGTCATCGGCCAGCCACCTCCTTCTTGACGTTGTTCTCGGCGCCGATGAAGTGGCCCGCGGCGAGTTCCGCGCCGACCCGGCGCTGCTGGCGGCGCAGGCCCCACTCGCGGACGGCCTCGTAGGAGACGACGACCGAGAGGACGATCAGGCCCTGCATGATGACCGCGATCTCCTTGTCGTAGCCGTGGAAGTCCAGCTCGGGCGAGGCCTTGTCGAGCCAGGCCCACAGCAGCGCGGCGAAGGCGATGCCGACCGGGCTGTTGCGGCCGAGCAGGGCGATGCCGATGCCCAGGAAGCCGATGCCGGTGGGGAAGCTGAGGTTGTAGGTGTGCGCGTCGCCGAGCAGGATCGGCAGGCCGGCGAGGCCGGCGATGGCGCCGGAGAGCAGCATGGCGGTGAGCACCATGCGCTTGGGGTCGACGCCGCTGGCGGCGGCGGCGGTCTCGGAGGCGCCGGAGGCGCGCAGGTCGAAGCCGAAGCGGGTGCGGTTGAGCACGACCCAGTAGCCGATGCCGAGCAGCACGGCCAGGATCACCAGGCCGTAGATCTCGCCGGCGGCGCCCATGTCGATGCCGGGGACCCAGCCGGACTCGTGCATCTCGCCGGTGGTGTTGTTGTTGCCGACCTTGACGCCGAAGACGGTGGGCAGCCACAGGTAGCCGATGACGGAGGTCGCGATCGCGTTGAGCATGATCGTCGCGACGACCTCGCTGACGCCGCGGGTCACCTTCAGCACGCCGGCGATGCCGGCCCAGAAGGCGCCGGTGAGGACCGCGGTGAGCAGCAGCAGCGGGATCTGCAGCACGGCCGGGAGGTTCATGTGGGCGCCGACGATGGCGGCCAGCATGGCGCCGAGCTGGTACTGGCCGTCGACACCGATGTTGAACAGGTTCATCCGGAAGCCGATGGCCACCGCGAGCGCGGCGATGTAGTACATCGAGGCCTGGTTGATGATCAGGACCTGGACATCGGAGAACGTCGCCTGCTCGAACATCAGGGCGAACGGCTCGACGGGGCTCTTGCCGGAGGCGACCAGCACGATCGCGCTCAGCACGAAGGCCACGGCGAGCGCGATGACCGGTCCGGCCACCGCGAGGAGCACGCGCTCCTTGTCGAACTTCTTCATCAGCGGGCCTCGTCTTCCGGAGACTCGGGGGCCTTGGACACCTCGGCCGTGGTCTCGGGGGTCTCGTCGTGCTCGAGGTGGCCGGAGGCGGCGCCGGTCATGGCGGAGCCGAGCTCCTCCGGGGTGATGGTGGACGGGTCGGCGTCCGCGACCAGCTTGCCGTCGTAGATCACGCGCAGGGTGTCGGACAGACCGATCAGCTCGTCCAGGTCCGCGGAGATCAGCAGGACGGCGAGGCCCTCGCGGCGCGCCTCACGGATGTGGTCCCAGATCGCGGCCTGCGCGCCGACGTCCACACCGCGGGTGGGGTGGGCGGCGATCAGGAAGCGCGGCTTGTGGCTCATCTCGCGGCCGACGATCAGCTTCTGCTGGTTGCCGCCGGACAGGGAGGCGGCGGTGACGTCGATGCCGGGGGTGCGGACGTCGTATGTGGCGACGATGCGGCGCGTGTCCTCCTGGGAGGCCTTCGGGTCCAGCCAGAAGCCCTTGGCGTTGGGCTTCTCGGTGACGTGGCCGAGGATACGGTTCTCCCAGAGGGGGGCCTCGAGGAGCAGGCCGTGGCGGTGGCGGTCCTCGGGGATGTAGCCGACGCCCTGCTCGCGGCGCTTGCGGGTGGGCCAGGCGGTGATCTCCTCGCCGGCCAGCCGGATCACGCCGGAGTCGGCGTGGCGCAGTCCGATGAGCGCGTCGACCAGCTCGGTCTGGCCGTTGCCCTCGACGCCGGCGATGCCCAGGACCTCGCCCTCGTGGATGGTGAAGCTGATGTCGTCGAGCAGCGCCTTGCCGCCGGGGGCGGCCAGCCGCAGCTTCTCGACCTCGATGACCGGCCGGTCGGTGACGGTGGACCCGGCGGTCTCGGGGGTGGGCAGCTCGCTGCCGACCATCATCTCGGCGAGCTGGCGGGAGGTGGTCTCGGCGGGGACCGCCGTGCCGACCGTGGTGCCGCGCCGGATGACGGTGATCTCGTCGGCGACGGAGAGCACCTCGCCGAGCTTGTGGGAGATGAAGATGACCGACAGGCCCTCGGACTTCAGCTCGCGCAGGTTCTCGAAGAGGGCGTCGACCTCCTGCGGGACGAGCACGGCGGTCGGCTCGTCCAGGATCAGGGTGCGGGCGCCGCGGTAGAGGACCTTGAGGATCTCCACGCGCTGGCGGGCGGCGACGCCGAGTTCCTCGACGAGGGCGTCGGGGCGGACCTCGAGGCCGTAGCGCTCGGAGATCTCCTTGATCTTCCGGCGGGCCCGGGCGCCGATGCCGTAGAGCTTCTCGCTGCCGAGAACGACGTTCTCCAGGACGGTGAGGTTGTCGGCCAGCATGAAGTGCTGGTGGACCATGCCGATACCGCGGGCGATGGCGTCGGCGGGCGAGGAGAAGCTGACCTTCTCGCCGTCGACGGCGATGGTGCCCTCGTCCGGCTTCTGCATGCCGTAGAGGATCTTCATCAGCGTCGACTTGCCGGCGCCGTTCTCGCCGACGAGGGCGTGAACGGTGCCCTTGCGGACGGTGAGGTGGATGTCGTGGTTGGCCACGACGCCGGGGAAACGCTTCGTGATCCCGGCAAGCTCGACGGCGGTCACCTGACCGCCCGCCGCCGATCCGGCCGGAGGGCTGCTGGACGCGTTGATGGCGCACTCTCCATGGGGACGGGGGTCGTCTACACGCGTAGCGCCCCTACGGCATACGGAGGGGCGGCGCACTGCTTCGGCGGGGTGCGGGAGGTCGGACTCCCGCACCCCGCCGAGCGCGCGCGACCCCGCGGGGGTCTCGCTGGCTCAGCTCGACTTGACCTTGATCTCGCCGTTGACGATCTTCTCCTTCGCCTTCGCGACGGCTTCCTGGATCTCGGCGTTGTCCGCGAACTTCGGGTTGGAGTTCGACAGGCTCACCTCACCCGTCTTCAGATCGCCCCTGACGATACCGGTCTCGGGATTGCCCTCCTCGACCGACTTCGCCAGGTTGTACACCGCCTTGGCGACGTCCTTCATCGCCGAGGTCAGGATGGAGTCCTTGTACTTGGCAAGGGCCTCCTGCTTGTACTGGTCGGAGTCGACACCGATCGCCCACACCTTGTTGGCGGCGGCGGCCTCGATGACGCCCTGACCGGACAGGCCGGCCGCGGCGTACACCACGTCGGCCTTCTTCTCGATCTGGCCCTCGGCGGCGGTCTTGCCCTTGTCGGGGCTGGAGAAGCCGCCCTCCTCCGCGGTCTGCGTGAGGTACTGGGAGATGACCTTGACCTTGGGGTCGGTGTCCTTGACACCCTGCTCGAAGCCGGCCTGGAACTTGTGGATCAGCGGGATGTCCACGCCGCCGACGAAGCCGACGGTCTTGGTCTTGGTGGCCTTGGCGGCGGCGACACCGGCGAGGTAGGACGCCTGCTCCTCGGAGAACACCAGGTCGGCGACGTTGTCGGCCTTGATGGTGGCGTCGTCGACGATGCCGAAGGTGGTGTCCGGGAACTTCTCGGCGGCGCCCTTGACGGCGGAGGCGTAGGCGTAGCCGACACCGATCACCGGGTTGTAGCCCTGCTTGGCCAGGGAGACGAGGCGCTGCTCCTTGTCCGCGTCGGTCTCGCCCTCGGTCGGCTCGACGTCCTGGGTCTCGTAGCCGAACTCCTTCTTCGCCTTCTCCAGGCCGGCGTAGGCGGCGTCGTTGAACGACTGGTCGCCCTTGCCGCCGACGTCGTAGGCGATGGCGAGGCCCTTGTCTCCCTTGCCCTCGGCGTTGGCCGACGTGGAGGTGCCGCCGCAGGCGGTGAGGGCGAGGGCGAGGGAGGCGGTCGCTGCGCCTGCGACCGTGATCCGGGAAATCCGGCGCATGTGTGGTGCTCCTAGTCGTACAAAGCGCCGGGACGTTTCAGCTTCGGCGCTGGCTTCGCCGCAGAGTAACGCGCGTAGACCTGCCTGAAAACCCCTTCTGTCCACCTTGTTATCCGCCCGTGCTGAAGGGGGCTCAGGGGAGCGGGGCGGTTACGGTGAGTGGCGGATTTTGGGGCGGGGGTGGCGGGGCGTCGTGGGGGTGAGGTGGGGTGCGCGTGCGCGTTGGTGCTGGGTGGCTGCGCCCCTGCTCTCCTTCTCACGCGTGCGCGTAGTGGGCTGTGCCTGGATTGGGCACCCGGGGTGGGTACTGGGCGGGGGTGGGGTGCGCTATAGGGGGGCGCGGCTGCCCGCGGCGAGGCGGAGTAGCCGCGCACGGCGATCAGCAGGGCACCGGCCGCAGGCGCGTACGGTGGGCGCTACGCGTACCCCCACCGGAGCCGCAGTTGCGCCGCAGGCATCAGACGCGCACCCCCACCGGAGGGACAGTTGCGCCGCAGGCATGGCCACGCGAACCCCCACCCAGCAGCAGCGGGCGGAGACCGCAAGGGTCGCCGCCCGCTGAGAGGTGAGAGGGAGAGGCGAGCTACTCCGTCTTGACCTTGATGGAGCCGTCGATGATGCCTTCCTTGGCCTTGGCGACCGCTTCCTTCAGGCCCTCGATCTCGTTCATCTTCGGGTTGCTCTCGGACAGGCCCACACCGTCGACCTTGAGGTCGAACACCTGCGTGCCGGTCAGCGGCTTGTCGTCATGGACCGACTTGGCCAGCGCGTAGACCGCACCACCGACGTCCTTCAGCGCGGACGTGAGGATGAAGTCCTTGTAGCCGGCCAGCGCCTCCTGCTTGTACTGGTCCGAGTCGACACCGATGGCCCAGACCTTCGCCTTGGCCGCCGCCTCGATGACACCCTGACCGGAGAGACCCGCCGCCTGGTAGATGACGTCGGCGTTCTTCTCGATCTGACCCTCGGCCGCCGCCTTGCCCTTGTCGGGGCTGGAGAAGCCGCCCTCCTCGGCGGTCTGCGTCAGGTACTGCGAGATCACCTTGACCTTGGGGTTGGTGTCCTGCACACCCTGCTTGTAGCCGGCCTCGAACTTGTGGATCAGCGGAATGTCCACACCGCCCACGAAGCCGACCGTGTTCGTCTTGGTGGCCTTGGCCGCCGCCACGCCGGCCAGGTAGGACGCCTGCTCCTCCGCGAAGACCAGCGACGCGACGTTGTCGCCCTCGACCACGGAGTCGACGATGCCGAAAGTGGTGTCCGGGTACTTGGAGGCAACGGCCTTCATCGCCGGACCGTAGGCGAATCCGACGCCGATGACCGGGTTGTAGCCCTGCCGGGCCAGGGACGCCAGCCGCTGCTCCTTGTCCGCATCGGTCTCGCCCTCGGTCGGCTCGACGTCGGCGGTCTTGTAGCCGAACTCCTTCTGGGCCTTCTGCAGGCCGGAGTAGGCGGCGTCGTTGAAGGACTGGTCGCCCTTGCCGCCGATGTCGTACGCGATGGCGAGCCCGCGGTCCTGCTTGGAGGACCCGCCGCTGTCTCCGTTGTCACTGCTGGTGCCGCCGCAGGCAGTGGCGGCGAGTGCGAGCGACGCGACCCCCACCGCGACGCGGGTCAGTTTGGATATCCGACGCATCTGAAGTTCCCCATTCTCCAAAGCCCCGCAGCGGGTGCTCGGTTCGGCGCACATTAACGCGCGTAGACACTCCTGGGAACGGGGTACCGCGGGGCCGTTATCCATTCGTGCCGATGGCCGGCGCATCGGTGCTGAGCGCATATACCTGTGCGGCAGGCACCACGCAGCACCTCCCCCGCCGCCCATGCAAGCGGAGGAGGGCAGAAGAGACTGCTGAGGCTGGAGTGACCGGGATTCAGCGCAACGCGTCCAGCAGCGCCGCCGCCGTGAACAGCTCCACCCCGACCGTGATCGCATGCTCGTCCACGTCGAAGTCACCCTGGTGCAGATCGCGGATGATCCGCTCCCCCGGCGTGCGCACCCCGAGCCGCGCCATCGCACCCGGGACGTGCTCCAGGTACCAGGAGAAGTCCTCGCCGCCGAGGCTCTGCTCGGTGCCCTCCACCGACTCCACACCCCGCCGGGCGATCATCGCGTCGCGCAGCAGCTCGGTGACCCCGGGCTCATTGACGACCGGCGGGACGCCCCGCACGTAGTTGATCTCGGACTTGGCCCGGTGCAGGTTGGCCACCTCGTCGATGGCGGCGACCACGATGTCCGGCGCCTGCCGCCAGGTGTCGAGGTCGAGGCAGCGCACCGTGCCGGAGAGCTCCGCGTGCTGCGGGATGACGTTGGGGGCGTGGCCGGACTCGACCCGGCCCCAGGTGACGGCGAGTCCGCTGCGGCTGTCGACCCGCCGGCCGACCAGCGCGGGCACGTCGGTGACGACCCGGGCCGCGGCGGTGACCAGGTCGGTGGTCAGGTGAGGGCGGGCGGTGTGGCCGCCGGGCCCGTCGAGGGCGATCTCCAGCCGGTCGCAGGCGGAGGTGATGGCGCCCTCGCACAGCCCGATCTTGCCGGCGTCGACGCGCGGGTCGCAGTGCACGGCGATGATCCGGCCGACGCCGGTGAGCGCGCCGTCCTCGATGGTGTCGGCGGCGCCGCCGGGCAGCACCTCCTCGGCGGGCTGGAAGATCAGCCGCACGGGGCGGGGCAGCAGGCCCTGCCGGTGCAGTTCGGCCAGGATGAGGCCGGCGCCGAGCACCACGGTGGTGTGCACATCGTGGCCGCAGGCGTGCGCGCGGTCGGGCACGACGGAGCGGTACGGGCAGTCGGCCTTCATGTCGGGGATGGGCAGGCCGTCGATGTCGGCGCGCATGGCGAGCATCGCCGAGCCGGTGGCCATGTCCTGCGGTACGCCGATGTCACAGATGAGTCCGGTTCCGCCGGAGAGGACGCGCGGCTTCAGGCCGGCGCGTACGAGCCGTTCCTTGATCGCGGCGGTGGTGCGGAACTCCTGGTTGCCGAGCTCGGGGTGCATGTGCAGATCGCGCCGGAACGCCACGAGTTCGGCCCGCAGGGCCTCGGGGAGCGCACCGGGAAGCACCGCTCCCCCGGGGAGATCGATCTCGGACTCCAGTGACATCAGTGGCTTCACCCTTTGAAGAGTAGGGCGCGGAGGCCGCCGGCCGTCCCCTGATCAAGAAAATTCAACCCCTTAGGGGAAGAAAATCTTGCCGCCCTACGCATGGCTGCCCATCGAGATGGGTAAGCTTCTTGCTCTTTTCATTGAGGTGCGGGCCGCATGGCCCGCCTCGGGCCGGCCGCCCGACCTGCGGAGAGTGACTTCTCTCACATCTTCCGCCCCGGCGGCGGCATGCGCCCGTTCTCCACACGGTTACCACGCATGGCGCCTTCCACGCGGAGCGGTTCATCTGGCGGACACCGGCCCGGTGTGCTGGCTAGGTGTGCTGTCCCGGGACGTTGGTGACGGACCTCTCGCCCCGCATGGTGGCGCTGGCCCGCGAGGCGCATCCCGGTCTGCGCTTTCACGTGGGGTCGATGACCGACCTGGACCTGCCGTCCGCGACGCTCGGCGGGATCGTGGCCCTGTACTCGGTGATCCATGTGCCCGACGCGCATCTGCCGTCGCTGTTCGCCGAGTTCCGGCGGGTGCTGCTGCCGGGCGCCCCGGTGCTGCCGGCCTTCCAGTCCGGTGAGGAGAACGGCACCCTGCACCTGGACGAACGCTTCGGGCACGCCGTGTCCCTCGACTACTACTGGCGCACCCCGGCAACCGTGATCGGCCACCTCCGCAAGGGCGGCCTGGAGCTCACCGCGCAGGTCATGCGGGAGCCGGAGGGCGAGGAGAAGCGCCCCCGCGCACTGCTTCTGGCCCGCAGGCCCGAGGGGGCGTAGCCGGAGGGGGCGGGCCGGCCAGGCGGTGGGCGTCGCGGGCCGTGGCGGTCACGGCAGAGAGGAAGCCGCGGGCGCGGGGGGAGGCGTGCCCGGTGAGCCAGGCGGGGTCGATGTCGCAGACCGCCACGCGGACGCCGGTGCCCGCGAGGGCCAGGGGCAGGGTGTGGACGACCGTGGAGGGGAAGCTGAGGACGGTGGAGCCGATCGGGCCCCGGCGGGCGATCAGTTCCAGGGGGAGTTCCGGGCGGACGATCTGCAGGCCGGTCTCCACGGCCAGCCGGTGGAGCTTGTCCGCGCTCTCCCGGCGGTGGGCGAAGTAGCGGGTCGCGCCGTGCGCGGCGGCCAGAGCGCGGACGGCCTCCAGGTAGGCGCCGTCGTCGACCACGCCGGTCTCCACCAGGGAGGTGCCCACCAGGTCGGTGCCCTCGGCGATGCGGGGCGGGCCGAAGCGGGCGCGGGTCCAGGCGAAGGTGTTGGCGGTGACGGTGACGCCGGGCGGGCTGTCGGCCACCGGCATCGAGGAGAAGACCTCGACGCGGCGCTCGCGGTGCGGGGTGAGGCGGCGCCGGGCGGCGGCGGAGACGGGGGCGAGGAGGAGGTCGCGGGGGCCGGGCCGGCCGCCCTTGCGGTGCCAGCGGACCAGCCGCTCGCCGCGGGCGAGCTGGCCGACGAACTCCATGGTGGCCGTGCCGTCGTCGACGACCACCACCTCGCGGGCGCGGGTGACGGTCAGCAGCAGCTGGACGTAGCGGGAGAAGGGGTCGCCGAGGAGGACCCGGTGGGCGCGGCGCAGCAGGCCGGCGAGGCCCCCCACGGTCCGCAGCGGGGCGGTGGGGCCGCCGCGCGCCTCCTCCCAGCGGACGGTGTGGCCCTCCTCGCGGGCCAGTCCGGCCATGCGGCGCAGCTGGCCGCGGGTCATCGGGTCGACGGGGGCCGGCACCACGAGGGTGATCCCCGCGCGGGGGGCGTGCAGGTGCGCCCACTCCACCACGTTCAGCAGCTGTACCGGGCTCTCGACGAAGGCGAGGGTGTGGGGGCCGGCCTTCCCGGCGCGGGGGATCACCGGCCCGCTCAGACGGTCAGGGGCTCGCCCGCGGCCGCGGCGATCTCCGCCTCGGCGACGACGCCGGGCACGCGGCGCAGCTTGCGCATCGGGGCCAGCTCGGACTCGTAGACCCTCTTCACGCCGTCGCCGAGGGAGGCCTCGATGGTGCGGATGTCGCGGACCAGGCGCTGCAGGCCCTGCGGTTCGACGGAGGCGGCCTGGTCGGAGCCCCACATGGCGCGGTCGAGGGTGATGTGCCGCTCGACGAAGCAGGCGCCGAGGGCGACCGCGGCGAGGGTGGTCTGCAGTCCGGTCTCGTGGCCGGAGTAGCCGATCGGGACGTTCGGGTACTCCTGACGGAGGGTGTCGATGACGCGGAGGTTCAGCTCCTCGGCCTTCGCCGGGTAGGTGGACGTGGCGTGGCAGAGGACGATGTTGTCGCTGCCGAGGACCTCCACCGCGTGGCGGATCTGCCTCGGGGTGGACATGCCCGTGGACAGGATGACCGTGCGGCCGGTGGAGCGCAGGGTGCGCAGCAGCTCGTCGTCGGTGAGCGAGGCCGAGGCCACCTTGTGGGCGGGCACGTCGAACTTCTCCAGGAAGGAGACGGACTCGATGTCCCACGGGGAGGCGAACCAGGCGATCCCCTTCTGCTTGCAGTACTCGTCGATCTGCCGGTACTCGTCCTCGCCGAACTCCACGCGGTGCCGGTAGTCGATGTAGGTCATCCGGCCCCAGGGGGTGTCACGTTCGAGGTCCCACTGGTCGCGCGGGGTGCAGATCTCGGGGGTGCGCTTCTGGAACTTGACCGCGTCGCAGCCGGCGCCGGCGGCGGCGTCGATCAGCTTGAAGGCGTTGTCGAGGTCGCCGTTGTGGTTGATGCCGATCTCGCCGGTGATGTAGACGGGGCGGCCCGGGCCGACCTCGCGGGAACCGAGGGTGCGGATGCGGGAGTTGCTCATGAGTGGGGCTTCCTTACTGGGGGTTGCTCGGGTTGCTCGGGGTTTGGGGGTCACTCGGGGGGTCTGTGGTCAGGGGTCAGAGGGGGAGGGAGTCGAGGGACGGGCCGAGGAGCCAGCCGGCGATCTCCCTGATGGCGCCCGCACCGCCGGGGGCGGTGGTGACCGCGCGGGCGGCGCCGCGGACCGCGTCGTGGGCGCTGCCGACGGCCACGGGCCAGCCGGCCAGGGCGAAGCAGGGCAGGTCGTTGACGTCGTTGCCGACGTAGAGCACGCGCTCCGGCGCGATGCCCTGCTCCTCGCACCACTGCTTGAGTGCGAGGTCCTTGCGGTCGACACCGTGCAGCACGGGCACGCGCAGCTTGCGGGCTCGGGCGGCGACGACCGGGTTCTGCTCCGTGGACAGGATCAGCATCCGCAGTCCGCTGCGGCGCAGCGCGGCGATGCCCAGGCCGTCGCCGCGGTGCACGGCGACCAGCTCCCGTCCGTCGGCGTCGATCAGCACCCGGTCGTCGGTCTGGGTGCCGTCGAAGTCCAGGACGACCGCGTCGATGTCGTCCGCGGTCGGCAGGGCGCCGGGCCGGTGCGCGTCCAGGAGCGGCGCGAGGGCCCGGGCGCGGGCGAGGTCGTGCGGGTCGTCGATCTCCAGGACCCGGGCGGGGTCGGTGCGCACCAGGGCGGTGCGGCCGAAGAAGCGGTGCCGGTGGGTGCGGAACCCTTGCGCGTCCATGGCGTAGGCGGCACCGGTCTCCAGCAGGTCCTCGGGGCGGTCCTGGCGGCGGGGGCGGAAGGCCTTGTCATGGTTGACGCCGTAGCCTCCGGCGGAGGCAGCCGTCTCCCCCGCTCCGTCCGTGCTGTCGGAAACGTCGCTGCCGTCGCGCCAGAGGAAGCCGTGGAACGGGGCCACGGTCACCGCCGTGTCGGCGCCCTGCTCGGTGACCGCGGCGGCCACCCGGTCGATGTCCTCGGCGAGGAGGAACGGGCTGGTGCACTGGACCAGCAGGACGGCGTCCACGGGGGCGTGGTGCAGGGCCTCGTGGGCGTCCAGGGCGTGCAGGACGGCGGCCTCGGAGGTGGCGGTGTCCCCGGCGAGGGCGGCGGGCCGGGTCACGACCTCGGCGCCGGCCTGGCGTGCGGCGGCGGCGATCGCCTGGTCGTCGGTGGACACCACCACGTCGGTGACGCGCCGGGCGGCCCGGCACTCGCGCACCGCGCGGGCCACCAGGGGGACGCCGCCGACCGGGGCGAGGTTCTTCGCGGGCACGCCCTTGGAGCCGCCGCGCGCGGGTATGACGGCGACCACCCGGCGCTGGAATTCGGCGGACGGCGCGGTCGCTGCCGGGGATTCGGGCATGGCGTGCACTCCTGGGAACGAGGGGGCAGGTGAGACGGAGGAGCCGTCCGCCGGCGTGGTGGGCGGCGTATCGCTGGCGCGGGCGGGGGCGTTCACGGCTCCCCCCAGCCGCCGGATGGCGTTCACAGCTCCCCCATCCGCCGGATGACCGGCGCCACTCGCTGCACCCCGTGCCGGTAGGCGCCGCGGGCGGCCCGCCGCACGATCCGGCGCACCGGCCCGGGCTGCTGGTCCGCTGCCGGCGCTCCGGGCAGCGGGCTGCCGTCGGGCGCGAGGTGGTGGCGGGCGAGGATGCCGGGGAGGTAGCCGGGCGCGGTGTCCGGCGTGTAGTAGGGGGTCAGCGGCGGCAGCGAGGGCGCGGCGAGCAGCTTGAGCAGGCGCTCGCGGGCCGCGTCGAAGGCCGTCTCGTACGTTCCGTCCGCCGCCACGCCCTGACGGGCGGTCCACTCCGGGTCCGGCACCGGCTGGTGGCCGGCGTCGAGCTGGTCGAAGGAGGCGAGGCAGCCGGAGCCGATGAAGTGGTGGTTGCCCAGCGACTCGCGCACGCCGAGGTCGGTGAGGATCGCCGTGGGGATGCGGCGGTGCAGGGACTCGAGGGCGGCCGTGGAGCTGACGGTGACCAGCAGGTCGGTGCGGTCCAGCACCTCGCCCATGTGCCCGTACACCAGGCGCAGGTTGGGCGGCAGGTCGAGCCTCTGCGCCAGCTTCTGGTACGGGAGTTCCTCGATGTGGGTGGTGTGTTCGCCGGGCCGGGAGCGCAGCTTGAGCAGCACCTCGCGCTCGGGGTGGCCGCGGGCGTGCCGTATCAGCCGCTCCAGCAGGTAGGTACGGTCCTTGCGGCTCTCCGGCACGGACGGCTGGGCGGCGAACACCACGGTGTACGGCTCGCGGGGGCCGGTGTACGGCGCACCGCCGAGGAACGGCAGCGCGACCTCGGTGACCGCGCCGGCGTCGGCGCCGACGCCCTCGTAGACCGCGCGGAAACGCTCCGCGTCCTGGCGGGAGTTGGCGAGGACCAGGTCGGCGCCGTGCCGCAGCAGCAGGCCGTCGGCGAGCTTCTCGTAGACGACCCCGACGTATCCGGTGACGACGACGGGCCGGTCCCGCCGGTCCTGCCAGATGTGCCGCAGACCGTGCAGCAGCGCCTGGACACTGCCGCCGACCAGGGCGAGCACGAGAACGTCGTGGTCGGTGTCGCGCATGGTGCGCAGGAACTCGGCCGCGGTCACCTCGCCGATCGAGTCGGCGCGGACACCGACCTCGGTCAGCTGGCGGGCGGTCGGGGTGGCCCGGCCGCGCAGCAGGAATCCGTCCAGCCGCAGGGCCGGCCGGGCGCCGCCGTCCGGGGCGAGGCGTTGCGCGGTGAGGGCGCCCCATTTCCACCGGGTGTCGGAATCCGCGAGGACCGCCACCCGCAGGGCTTTCGTTGCACTTGCTGGCACGTCGATGACGCTAGGAAGGAATTCCCAGCAGCCGCCCAACCCGAATCCAACAAAAGGTGAACAGCGCACCGCCGAATGGCAAATCGGCCCGGCCCGGAAAGTCGCGAACGGATTTTCACTGCCGCGGAAGTGACCGGTTCACCACTTCGCCACGCGTCGTTCACCCTGCCTCAAGGTGCAGGTCAAGACGGATGCCGGGGTGCCGCCTAACGTCTGCGGGGTGCCGAAGCTCTCTGTCATCGTGCCGTTCTACAACGTGCGGCAATACGTCCCCGATGCCCTGCGCAGTCTTCGTGCGAACGCGCGCGAGGACTTCGAATTCATTCTTGTCGACGACTGTTCCTCGGACGGGACCGCGGAACTTCTCGCGCGCGGCGAACGCGAACTGCCGGGCGCGGTGCTGGTCCGGCACGAGAGAAACGGCGGTCTGGCGACCGCCCGCAACACCGGTATCGACCGGGCGCGCGGGAAGTATCTGACGTTCCTGGACGGCGACGACTGGCTGGCGCCCGGCTATTACGCGCGGCTGCTCGAAGCGATCGAAGGGCTGGGCTGCGATTTCGTGCGCACCGACCATGTGCGGTGCACGGCGCGGGCCCGTTCGGTGCAGCGGGTGCCGCACGGCCGGCGCAATGTGGTGCTCTCGCCGCGTGCGGCCATCCTGCCCGCGCACCGGAGCACCTCCGTGGACTACCCCTACGCCTGGGCCGGCATCTACCACCGCCGCCTGGCCGACCGGGGGCTGCTGCACTTCACCGACGGGCTGCGCACCGCCGAGGACCGCCCGTGGATCTGGAGGCTGCACCGTGAGGCGGAGTCGTTCGCGGTGACCGGCCTGCTCGGGGTGTTCTACCGGCGCGGGGTGTCCTCCTCGCTGACGCAGATCGGGGACGCCCGGCAGCTGGACTTCATCCGCGCCTTCGACCAGGTGGTCGCGGAGACCGCGGCGGACGCGGAGGCGGCGGCGCTGCTGCCGAAGGCCGTGCGCACCTACTGCGCGATCATCGCCCACCACCTGGCCTCCATCGAGAAGTTCGAGGCGCCCGTGGCCCGGAAGCTGAAGGCGATGAGCGCGGCGGCGCTGCGGCGGATGCCGCAGGACGTGCTCGACCAGGCGCTGGCGTCGATGGACCTGGAGCGGGCCGCCCGGCTGCGCCGGCTGCGGCGGCGCCCGGTCCTGGCGGGGAGGGCGGCGGCATGACCACGCAGATCTTCCTGGTGTCGACGCTGTACGGCACGGCCACGCTGGCGGCCGCCCTGGACGCCGGGTGTTTCGCCCCGGCCGGCCGGCGGCTGCTGCTGGTGTCCAACAACGCGGCAACTCCGGAGACGACACCGGCGGTGGACGAACTGCCCGGGTTCGAGCGGCTGCGCGGCCGCTTCGACGAGGTGGTGTCGTGGAACGAGACGATCTTCCCGTTCCATCCCGGAGGCTGGGCGCCGCGCCCGGAGGACGCCCCGCTGTGGGAACGCTTCCTGCGGCTGGAATGGGGCCTTGGCGACGACCAGGTGACGTTGGCCGTCGAGTCGATCCAGGTCAACCCGGCGCTGGGGCTGGCGCAGATCTTCACCGACGCGCCCCTGACGGTCTACGCGGACGGTCTGATGAGCTACGGGCCGACCCGCAACAAGCTGGACGCGCTCGTCGGCACGCGGGTGGAACGGCTGCTGCATCTGGACCTGGTGCCGGGGCTGCGCCCGCTGCTGCTGACCGAGTTCGGCGTCCCGGCACAGCTGGTGCCGACGCCCGCGTTCACCAAGGTGCTGGCCGAACTGGCCGACGCCGATGCGCGGTTGCCGGAAGTGGAGAGGCCCGCGCTGCTGCTCGGCCAGTATCTGTCGGCGCTGGACATCCTCTCCGCCGAGGAGGAGGAGCGGCTGCACGCCGAGATGCTGCGGGGCGTTGTCCGGCTCGGTCACCGGCGGGTGGTGTTCAAGCCGCACCCCACCGCACCGGCCCGGTTCAGCCGGCTGCTGGAGGAGGAGGCCGAGCGGCTCGGCGCCGAGCTGACGGTGCTGGATGCCCCGGTGCTCGCCGAGGTGCTGTACCAGCGGATGCGTCCGGCGCTGGTCACCGGCTGCTTCTCCACGGCCCTGATCACCGCCTCCGAGCTGTACGGGCTGCCGGTGGCGCGGGCCGGGACGGGGCTGCTGCTGGACCGGCTGACGCCGTTCGAGAACAGCAACCGCGTGCCCGTCACCATCGTCGACGCACTGCTGCCCGAGCTGACGGACCGTGATGCGGTGACCGTGGGCCGCCGGGGCCAGGGCACCGAAAGCCTCGGCGAACTGATCCGGGCGGTCGGCTTCGCCATGCAGCCGAGGATCCTGCCGGAGCTGCGGCAGGACGCCGAGCGCTACCTGTCGACGCGGCTGAACGACCGCACCCGGCGCTACTTCAAACGGAAGCGGCTGACCTCCCTGGGCCTGCCCGGCGGGGTGCCGGCGCGGCTCGCCTTCCTGCTCCGCAGTCCCACGGTGCGGCGGGCGGCACGGCGGCTGCGGCGGATGGTGCGGCGATGAGCGGCGCGCCGATGCCGCCTCACGGCCCTGGGAGCCGTACATGACCAGCCTGACCGCCCGCCGCCCGGCCGACGACATGACCCTGCGGCAGCAAACCCCGCGGCGCCAAGGCCGGTTGCGGGCCCTGGACGGCCTGCGCCTGCTGGCCGCGCTGATGGTGGCGGTCTACCACTACGGCGGTCGCGGCGGTGAGGTCGCCGAGGCCTGGGGCACGTCCCCGAAGCTCCAGTTCCCCACCCTGCACACCTGGTTCGCCTACGGGTGCCTGGGTGTGCAGGTCTTCTTCGTGATCAGTGGGTTCGTGATCTGCATGAGCGGCTGGGGCCGGACGCTCGGGTCGTTCTTCGCCTCGCGTGCGGCGCGGCTGCTGCCGGCCTACTGGTGTGCCGTCGCCCTGGTGGTGGCCGTGTTCGCGCTGCCGGTGGTGGCCTACCAGGCGGTGGCGCCGAGCGACGCGCTGGTGAATCTGACGATGCTGCAGATGCCGCTGGGCGCGGACCGGGTGCTGGGGGTGTGCTGGACGCTGTGGGCGGAGCTGCGCTTCTACGCGCTGTTCGCCCTGTGCGTGGTGGTGCCCGGGGCGAGCCGGCGGCGGGTCGTCCTGTTCTGCGCGGGCTGGACGCTGGCGGCGGTGATCGCGCAGGCAGCGCGGGAGCCGCTGCTGGACCTGGTGCTGATGCCCGAGTACGCACCGTTCTTCGTCGGCGGGGTGGGCCTGTATCTGGTCCACCGTGACCGGCGGGACGTGCACGCCTGGGGCATCGTGGGCGTGAGCTGGCTGCTGGGCCAGCACCATGCGGTGCGGGAGCTGTGGCACGCGCCCGGCGGGGACGCGTTCTCCCACCGCTCCTCCGCCGTGATCGTCCTGATCGTGACGCTGGGCTTCGCCGCGGTCGCGGCGGTCGCGCTGGGCCGGCTCGACTGGGCCGACTGGCGCGGGCTGACGGTGGCCGGGGCGCTGACCTATCCGTTCTACCTGGTCCACGAGCACCTCGGCTGGGTGGTGATCGGCGCCCTGCACCGGGGGCTGCGTCTGCCCTCGGCGGTGACGTTCGCGCTGACGGTCGCGTCGATGCTGCTGCTGGCGTGGCTGATCCACCGCCTGGTGGAGCGGCCGGCCACTCCGCGGCTGCGGGCGCTGCTGACCCGGCCGCACTGAGACAAAAGCAGCGGCGAGCCGGATCAGGCGGGCTTCGGGCCGTAACTGGCCTCGATGCCCGCGAGGATCAGCGCCAGGCCCTCCTCGAAGTGCCGGTCGAAGTCGGCGGACAGCTCCACGCCGGCCTGGGCCGCCAGCGGGAAGCCGGCCATCAGGCGGGCGCGTTCTGCGAGGTCGTAGCCCTCGCGGCGCTCGCCGGGCAGCGGCTGGACGCCCTGCTCCTCGGTGACGAAGCCGAGCGTGTAGACGAACGTTGTGGTGAGTGCCCGGACCGCCTGGGCGAGGGTGAGTCCGGCGCCGGTGAGCAGGCGCAGGTTGTCCTGGGCCTAGAGGGCCTGTCGTTTGGATCAGCCCGCGGACGCGGGGTCTGGCACGCCCATCTGCGGCGTTGTCGTCGGTTGCCGATG